>DASVMH010000252.1:0-6475 GCA_036384455.1 Marmoricola sp.
CTCAAGCCCGTGCTCAAGGAGAAGGACTCCGACGATCCGGCCGGCACCATCATCGCCATCAAGCCGGCGGCCGGCACAGCAGTTGCTCCCGGCAGCAAGGTGAAGCTCTACTACTCGGCGGGCCCGAAGCAGATCCCGAACGTCGTCGGCCTCGACGAGGGCACCGCGACCAGCATCTTGGAGAAGGCCGGGTTCAAGGTCACCTCGGTGCCGGACTCGTCGAGCACGAAGCCCAAGGGCACGGTGACTCGGCAGATCCCCGATGCCGGCACCCCGCAGAACCAAGGCACCACGGTGACGATCCTCGTGTCGACCTATGTGGAGCCGACCCAGGAGCCGACGCCCTCCGACACCAGCAGCCCGACCGACACGGCCTCACCTGCTGACGAGTAGCCGCACCTACTTCGTGCTGAGGTCCGGTCGGTCCTCGGCACGGGTGTCGACCGTGGCGTACCGGAGGTCCGAGGTGCCCTTGTAGGCGGGCATGTCGAGGTCCTCGGAGGTCGTCACCTTCCAGCCGAGCTGGTAGTGCTTGACGTAGGTGAGGTAGGCCTGGATGTAGGGACTCGCCGTGATCCCGGCGAGCAGTTTGGTCGTGTCGCCGATCGCGGAGATCACGTACGGCGGCGAGTACGGCACGCCGTGCAGGACCACCGTGTTGCCGACGCATTTGATGCCGGTCGTCGAGATGACCCGCTGCCCCTGGATGGTGATCGCCTCGGCGCCGGCCCCCCACAAGGTGTTGACGACCGCCTGGATGTCCTGCTGATGCACGACGAGTTCGTCGGCGGTGACCGCCTGCTCCTGCATCGCCGAGCTCAACACCGCCTTCGGCGCGTCGTCGAGCTGGACGGTGACACCGGGACCACTCGCCGCGGCGAAGCCCGCGGGAGCCTTCAGGCGATCGATCTTGCGCCGCACCTTGGCCACGCCACGATCACTGACGCTGCCGGTGAGGTCGTTGACCTGCGCACTGAGCGCGGCGACGTCCTTCTGCGCCTGGTCGACCTGGCTCTTCTCGTGCAGCAGCACGGTCGAGAGATCGGTGACGCCACTGGCGCGAAGGTCGAGTCCGTGGGAGTTGATCGCGCTCGTGACGACGAGGAATCCGGCGATCGCGAAGACCCCGAGGGTCACCGGCCGCCAGCCCGTTGCCCAACGCGGCCTGTGCATATGGCTACGCTAGCGGACGTCCACGAACCACCGAGGAGCCCGAACGTGTCCAAACGCGGACCCCGTACCAAGCTGTCGACCAGCGGTTATCCGACGTCGATCACCCGCTGCGCGATCGCGCTGCTGCTGGTGATCGTCGGTATCGCCTGGCTGATCGTCTACTACCACAGCGCCCGTGATCTCTACGGCACCAAGCACGTCGCGCACACCCTGTCGTGGATGACCGACCTCAAGCGCTGGAACTACGTGATCGGCTTCGGGCTGATCCTCATCGGGATGATGGTCTCGGCCCACCCCAAGACTCCCGTCGGCCGCGGCCGCGGCGTGGTCATCGGGATGTTGTTCAGCTTCCTCTTCGGCCTGCTCTACGTCGTCGTCTACTACTTCCTCGGCGACAACCTGACCAAGGTGCCGGTGATGAACGACCTCAACCAGTACAACCTGCTGGTCGGCGTCGGCTTCATGGCGGTGGGGTTCAGCTTCGCCACCAAGTGGGAGTGACCCCGCTCCCCGAATTACACGGGTGTAGTTATCCACAGGGTTGTACACACCTGGGGATACAGCGGGCCGGGATACAGCGGGCCGTCGCGAGACGTGATCTGCCGTTGTTGGAACGTTCGTTCAAAACGCGGGTTTTGAACGAACGTTCCAACAACGGCGAGATGGGCCCGCGCGCGAACTGCGTCAGCCCAGCGCCCCCGCGCGCAGCACGATCGCGACGATCGCGACCACGGTGATCCCGGCCAGGCCGGCGATCTGGATCGGCGTGCGGTTGGCCCGCGGGGCGTAGGCGATCACCGCCGCAGCGGCGGCACCGCCGGCGAGACCGCCGAGATGCCCCTGCCAGGAGATGTTGCTGGCCACGAACGTGTAGACGAGGTTGATCCCCAGCCAGACCCACAGCTGCTGCATGTCGATGCGGGCGCGGACGCCGATGACGAGGAGCGCGCCCATGACACCGAAGATCGCGCCGGAGGCGCCGTAGGTCAGGGTCGCCGAGTCGGCGAACAACATCACCGACGCCGAACCGACGAGTCCGCCGACCAGGTAAGTCGCCAGGAAGCGCGCGCGTCCGAAGATCATCTCCAGCGGCGGCCCGATGAAGAACAGCGACAGCATGTTCAGCCCGATGTGCGTCACCTCGACATGGGTGAACATCGAGGTCACGATCTGCCAATAGGACCCGTCGGCGACACCGTTCACCCAGTGTCCGGTCGTCTGGGTCGCGCACACCTGGGCGGTGTGCACCGTGGGGAAGTAGCGGGAGCCGCCCGCATCGCACTGACCTTGCGGGATCAGTGACAACTTGGCGAGCAGCGACCCGTTCGAGCCGTGGTTGACCAGGATCAGCACCCAGACGAACACGTTGATCGCGATCAGGCCGATGCTGGTCAGCCGCGGGTCGGCGACGCGCGTGCCGCCGTACGGCAGGAGGCCGGTACGCGTGCTCTTCGCGCCGTCCTTCACACATGACGGGCACTGGAAGCCGACCGCTGCGGACTCCATGCAGTCCGGGCAGATCGGCCGGTCGCAGCGCTGGCAGCGGATCCAGGTCTCGCGGTCGGGGTGGCGGTAGCAGTGCGGTGCCGCCGCCCCGTGGGGGTCGCTCATCGGTCAGGCGCGGGTGATCTCGACCGACTCGATGATCACCGGCTCGACGGGACGGTCACCAGGGCCGGTCGCGGTGGTCGCGATCGCGTCGACGACCTGCTGGCTCGCGGCGTCGGTCACCTCGCCGAAGATCGTGTGCTTGCCGGTGAGCCAGGTGGTCGGCGCGACGGTGACGAAGAACTGCGAACCGTTGGTCCCCGGCCCGGCGTTGGCCATCGCGAGGAGGTACGGCTTGGTGAAGCCGAGCTCGGGGTGGAACTCGTCGGCGAACGTGTATCCGGGACCACCGGTGCCGGTGCCGAGCGGGCAACCGCCCTGGATCATGAAGCCCTCGATGACGCGGTGGAAGCCGAGACCGTCGTAGTACTTCTCCCCCGAGCGCCCGGCGTCGTCCTGGTAGTCCTTGGTGCCCTCGGCCAGACCGACGAAGTTCTCGACGGTGTTGGGCGCGTGGTTGGGGAACAACTCGACGACGATGTCGCCGCGGTTGGTGTGCAAGGTGGCGGTCAGGTCGGCCATCGGTGGATCCTCACGGTTGCGGGGTCGAACAGCGCGCCGGTGGGCGGCTCACCACGATCCTGCCACCTGCCTGGTTTGATCCACGACCTGCCCCGGGCATGATCGGTGGTGTGGGCGCTCGGGCCAGTGGTCCTCCCGCTCGTAAACCCAACCCGCTGACGGAGGAGAATCCATGGCCAGGACAAGGAAGCTGGGGCTGCTGCTCCTATTGATCGCAGCAGTCGGTGCGATCTTCGCCCGGAAGTCGATGTCGGGCTCGGCGGGAGCACCCACCATCCCCGCCCAGCCGTCGGCGGACGACGTCGACGCGACGTTCGCCGGGGCCGGCACAGACGAGGCGGGCACCGACAAGGCGGGCGCGACTCCTGACGAGGCGATCGCAGACAGTGCGGACGGCCCGGTCGAGCCGACCACACCCGATGCCCCCCTCGAGGAGACCACCGACGTCATCGACCCGCTGACCGACCCCTCCCTCTCCGAAACGCCCTGAGTCCTCAGGGGCGCAGGTGGTGCGCGCGGAGGACCCGGTAGGGGTCGACGGGCGCACCGCCGTGCGGATGGACCTCGACGTGGACATGCGGGCCGGTGGTGTTGCCGGTCGTACCGATCGCGCCGATGACCTGGCCGGCCTCGACCCGCTCACCCACATGCACGGCGAAGGCGCTCTGGTGGCAGTACCACAGCGTGGTGCCGCTGGGCAGTCGGATCACGGTCTTGTTGCCGTACGAGCCGTCGTAGCCCGTGGACAGGACCACTCCGCTCGCGATGGCGTGGATGGAGGTGCCGTACGGCGCCGCGAAGTCCAGCCCCGTGTGCACCGTGTGCCACAACCCGCTGACGTCGCCGAAGCGACCCGTGAGGCGGTAGTGCGCGACCGGCAGCACCCAACCGGGCTCGAGGTGCTCGCCCGCCACGGTGTGGAACGGGCCGGGCTCGGCGGCGTGGGCGCGCACCGGAGCGCTCAGCGTGAGTCCGAAGACGAGGGGGACGACGGCGGCGGGCAGACCGACGGCGCGCAGCGCACGGTGAGGTCTGGGCATGACGGGTTCTCCTGGAAGCTGGCAACGAGTGCTTGCACGTGCTGTTTTTTGCAAGCACCTGAGCGTCCAGTGACGCACGGACCGCGTCCAGGTCTCAAATCGGTCACGGCGATCCGGTGACCCCGGTCACCCCGGCCGTTCCATCCCCCGCGTGGCGCGAGAGCGGGATCACACTCCGGGCGAACCCGTCGCCGCCAGCTCGGGGTGCTCGGCGCGTACGCGTCGGATCGCCCGCGCCTCCGCCCAGAAGGACAGGAACGGGATGGTCCCGCACAGGAGCGTGACGATCAGGAACCCGAACGGCCAGCGGGTGGTGATGCCCAGGAGCAGCGCCACCACGAGGAAGCCCATGTAGATGAAGCCGTGGGCCGTGCCGAGATAGAGGTTGATGTCGGAGCCGAACCTCTGTCCGGGCGAGCCGTTCTCGAGGAAGCCGGTCCAGAAGTCCGGGAACAGGTGGTAGGCGTACTTCAAGGGCACGCCGATGACGATCAGGATGATGATCGAGCAGCCCACCACGGTGGCGAGCACCCGGTAGGCGAGGAAGAGCTGCTTCACGGGGTGAGGTTATCGACCGGCTCCACAGCACCCGGATCCGGTTCCGGCGGATGCAGCTGGTCCTGGCACCAGCGCCACCAGATGAAAACGATCAGCACGATGAAGACCCACCACTGCAGCGAGTAGAGCAGGTTGCGCAGCCCGGTGAACCCGGAGACGTCCGGCTGCTTCGTCGGCCCCACCTTCGCGAGCCCGCTCGCGCCTGTCGAGACCTCCCGCGCGATCACGAACCCCGAATACAGGTCGGTGCTGACGTGCTGGGTCATGCTGGCGATCCGCATCGAGGTGATCACACGGTCGCGGGGGTGGACGTCGGCCGCGCCGGTGTCCTCCGACGGCTCCAGCCATCCGGTGACGGTCGCCCTCCCGGTGACCGGGTCCGCAGCGGCGTGCGCCGACCAGCCGCGTACGACAGGGATCGCCGACGCACCGAGGCGTACGGGCGTCACCACCCAGAAGCCGGAGTGTCCCTGATGCCGCTTGTGGCTCACGTACATCGTGTCGGCGTCGATCCAGCTCCCGGTGAAGGTGACCGGCTGCCCGATCTTGTCCCCGGGGAAGGCACTGTCGCCACCCATCAGGCTCGCCAGTGCGACCGGATCCGCGTCGACCAGGGTGTGCTGCGCGTCGACGCGATCGTTGTGCCACACCGACCACTGCCACATACCCATCCCGAAGGCGATCGCCACGCAGACGAGCATCAGCAGATGCGCGCCCCACGCAGCGGGTTTGAGCAGGATGGGCACGATCCCAGGCTACGTGTCAGGATCTGGGGCGTGAGCACCGCCGTGCACCATCTCAACTGCCTGACCATGGCCCCCCGCGCGTCGTTCGGCGGCCGGGTGACCCCGCCGCGCATGGTCGCGCACTGCCTCCTCGTCGAGACCGCCGCCGGCCTAGTCCTGGTCGACTCGGGATTCGGCACCACCGACCTGACGACCAAGCGGATGGGACGCCCGTTCATCCTCGGGATGCGGCCCTCGCTCGACCTCGCGGAGACGGCCGTGGCCCAGATCCGCGCACTCGGCCACGACCCCGCCGACGTCACCGACATCGTGCTGACCCACCTGGACCTCGACCACGCCGGCGGTCTCGGCGACTTCCCCGACGCACGCGTGCACGTCTTCGCCGACGAGCTCGACGCGGCCCGCAACCCGCGTACGGCCCTGGAGAAGCAGCGCTATGTCCCCGGCCAGTGGGCGCACGGGCCCCAGTGGGTCGAGCACTCCGTCGACGGCGAGGAGTGGAACGGCTTCGATGCGGTCCGCGCCATCGGCGAGGACGTGTTCATCGTGCCGACCCGCGGGCACACCCGCGGCCACAGCGCGATCGCGGTCAAGCGCCCGTCGGGCGGCTGGTTCCTGCACGCGGGCGACGCGTACTTCGGGGCCGGAGAGAAGCAGACGGCACCGACCTGCCCTCCGGGTCTGTCGCTGTTCCAGACGATGATGCAGGTCGACGGCAAGGCGCGGAAGGCCAATCAGGAGCGGCTCCGCGAGCTGCACGCGAGTGCCGGCGACGACGTCACCATCTTCTGCGCCCACGACGCGAGCGAGTTCGACGCACTGGCGGAC
>DASVMH010000253.1:0-9685 GCA_036384455.1 Marmoricola sp.
CGGCCAGGAACCGGGCGACGTCGGCACGGCCCTCGACGACGTAACGGCGGGCGCCGGGGTTGACGTCGGCGGTCTCCAACCAGGCGTCGACCCGGGACAGGAGATCCTCGGAGGCGAGTACGCGCGGGAACATCGCCTCGAGAGCAACGGCTGCCTTGTGCGGGCCGAGGTTGCTCCAGGCGTCACCGACGGCATCGAGGTACTTGTCGATGTACGGAGCGAGGACCTCGTCCTGGTCGTACCGGTTGAACGAGACCGCGATGCTGCGGGCGGTCTCGTTCGGGGTGGAGGCGTCCAGCATCGCGGCCTGCCACGCCACGGCCTTGGCATCCGCGTCGGGACGAGCCGCGCGGGCAGCGGCGGCCTCCTCCTTGCCGGAGATTGTTGTGTCGCGGGTGAGCTCGTCGGCGATCTCGTCCTCACCGAAACGACCCACCCGGGCGAGCGATGTGATCAGCGACCAGCGCAGGTCCTGGTCGACCGACAGGCCGTCGATCACCACAGCCCCCGAGAGGATCCCGGCGATGTCGTCGACAGCGGCCGGGCTCGATGCGGTGGCGGCGTACATGCGGGTGAATGTCAGTTGGCTGTCGCTGCCCGGTTCGGCGCTGCGCATGAGGCGACCCAGGCCCTCCTCCCAATCGGCGACGACGGCGGCGCGGTTCGCCGGTGCCGTCATCCGGTGCGCGGCCTGTGCGGCGTACGTCGGGATCCGGCTGATCCCCCAGGCGTCGGTCTCCTGACCGATGTTGGCCAGCACGAGCCTCACGAAGTCGCTGGCCGCCATCTCGCCGTCGCGGGTCATGTCCCATGCGGCGCTCCAGCACAGCGCGCGGGCGAGCGAGTCCTCGAGCGCCGAGAGGCTGCCGATGACGGTCGCCAGCGAGCGCTCGTCGAGCCGGATCTTCGCGTACGTCAGGTCAGCGTCGTTGAGGAGCAGGAGGTCCGGCTGACGCATACCGACGACCTCCTTGACCTCGGTGCGCTCGCCGTCGACGTCGATCTCGACGTACTCGCGCCGGACCAGATGCTCGCCCTCGCGGTCGTAGAGACCGATCCCGAGCCGGTGCCGGCGCAGCGTCGGCTGCTCGGGCGCCGCGGTCTGGACGACGGTGAGCGAGGAGTACGCCCCGGCGTCGTCGATCTCGAACTCGGGAGTCAACGTGTTGACCCCGGCGGTCTGCAGCCACTCCTGCGCCCAGCTCGCGAGTTCGCGGCCGGACGCCTTCTCGAGCGCTCCGAGCAGGTCGTTGAACTCGGAGTTGTCGTAGGCGTGGTCCTTGAAGTACTGCTGCAGCCCGGCCAGGAACGGTTCCAGACCGACCCAGGCGACGAGTTGCTTGAGCACCGACGCGCCCTTGGCGTAGGTGATCATGTCGAAGTTGACCTCGACGGCCTCGAGGTCGTAGTTGTCCGCCGCGATCGGGTGTGTGCTGGGCAACTGGTCGGCGCGATAGCCGGTCTGCTTGCGGGCGTTGGCGAAGCCGGTCCAGGCATCGGTGAACTCGGTGGCCTCGGCCTCGCACCAGTAACAGGCCCACTCGGCGAAGGACTCGTTGAGCCACAGGTCGTCCCACCAGCGCATCGTGACGAGGTCGCCGAACCACATGTGCGCCATCTCGTGGGAGATGACCGAGCAGCGGAACTCGTAGAACGAGCGCGGCTGCCGGCTGCGGGGGAGGTATTCGTCGCGCAGCGTCACGCAGCCGGCGTTCTCCATCGCGCCCATGTTGTATTCGGGGACGTAGAGCTGGTCGTACTTCTCGAAGGGGTAGGCCGAGTCGAACTTGTCCTCGAAGAACTCGAAGCTCTGCTTGGTCAGGGTCAGGACGTCGTCGAGGTCGCGGTCGAGGTATTCCTTCAGCGATTGCCGGCAGTAGTGGCCGAGCGGGATCTCGTTGAACCGGCCCCGGTAGGAGTCGAACCGGGCGTAGTACTCGCCCGCGACGATCGCGGTGATGTAGGTCGACATCCGCAAGGTCTCGGGGAAGTGCCAGGTCGCCTTGCCGGCACCGGCGGGCTCCGGGTCGGGGGTCGGTGAGTTGGAGACGACCAGCCAGTTCTCGGGGGCGGTGACGTTGAAGGTGAAGACGCTCTTGAGGTCGGGCTGCTCGAAGGTGGTGTAGACGCGGCGCGCGTCGGGAACCTCGAACTGGGAGTACGTGTAGACACGCTCGTCGACCGGGTCGACGAAGCGGTGCAGGCCCTCGCCGCTGTGGCTGTAGGGCAGATCCGCCGTGACGACGAGCTCGTTGTCCTCGACGAGGCCGGTCAGCGCGATCCGGTGGTCGGCATAGACCTGGGCGGGGTCGAGCGCGGTGCCGTTGAGGGTGATCGAGTCGATCGACGCCTCGACGAGATCGGCGAACGTGCTGGCCCCGGGCTCGCTGGCGCGGAAGCGGACGGTGGTGGTCGACCGGAACGTCTTCTCGCCCGTGGTGAGGTCGAGATCGACGGTGTAGGAGTCGACGGTGAGCAGACGAGCGCGGGTCTTCGCCTCGTCCCTGGTGAGGTTCATTCCTGGCATGCCCGCCATCTTGGCACCCCGCCGCACGTCGGCCGAATCCATACCCTTCCGAGGTGCCGGACCGCGGTGTGGTGAGGTTGTCCCGTGTGCACGCGCAGAGGTGATCTCCGATGACGATCGTGGCGGCCGCGGACGGCTCCGCGTTGGGGAATCCGGGGCCGGCAGGGTGGGCGTGGTACGTCGATGATGCCCGTTGGGCCAGTGGTGGTTGGCCGCACGGCACCAACAACATGGGCGAGTTGACCGCGGTGCTGCGGCTGCTCGAGGCGACCGCCGAGGTCGACGACGAGTTGTTGATCTACTGCGACAGCACGTACGCCATCAACACCGTGACGAAGTGGATGGCCAACTGGAAGCGCCGTGGCTGGCGCAAGGGCGACGGCAAGCCGGTCCTGAACCTCGAGATCGTGCAGGCCCTCGACGCAGCCATGGTCGGGCGCAACGTCCGCTTCGAGTGGGTCAAGGGGCACGCCGGACATCCGCTCAACGAGGAGGCGGATCGGCTCGCCAACGCCGCCGCCCTGGCGTACCGCGAAGGGCGTGAGCCCGACGAGGGCCCGGGGTACGGCGGTCCGGCTCCGATCCGGCGTGCGGTGGCCGCCCTCGACCCCGAACCCGAGGAGGACTTCCTCGATCTGTTCTCCGACCTCGATGCCGAGCTCGACCCCGTCGACCTGCCGCCGAGCGATCTGGATCGGATCGTGGCGCTGGAACGCTCGCTGCTCACCGACGAGGTCCGGGCCGATCGCGCGTCCGTGGCCGGACTGCTGCATCCGCAGTGGCGCGAGATCGGTCGATCGGGACGGCTGTGGACCCGCGACGAGATGCTCGAGAGCATCGCGCCCATCCCCGGCGGGTGCGACCTGGAGGTCGTCTCGGTCGCAGAGGTCGCGCCGGGCGTGGTCCTGCTCGTCTGGCGCGGCTCGGATGACCGTGGCGCGACGCTGAGGTCGTCCTGGTGGCGGCGCGATGGTGGCGACCGCGGTGCCTGGCGGCAGTACTTCCACCAGGGGACGGCAGAGGGCGGCCCCGCCTAGGCAGGACCGCCCTCGCGCGTCACTTCACCTTGAACTTGTGCGTCCCCGAGGACGTCACCAAGGTGCCGCTGCCGGCGTACTTCGCGGCGACGGTGTACGTGCCCTTCTTCTTGAGCTTCTTCGGAAGGGTGAGCGAGGCGTTGCCCTTCTTGAGCGTGACGGTCTTGGTCTCGACCGTCTTCTTCCCCTTCTTGACCTGGACCTTCACCTTGCCCGTCGGCGTGGTGCCGTGGGTCGAGCGGACGGTGACCTTCACGCTCGCCTTCTTGCCCTTCCGCACGTTGGCCGCGGCCACCTTGGTCGCCGTGGTGTCCTTCTTGACCGTGATCTTGTCGAAGGTGGTGCTCACCCCGGACGGCGCTGTGCAGGGGACCGTGGCGGGCGAGATGCCGCTCAGCGGATCGCCGTTGGTGTCGTAGATGTTCAGCGTGGAGGTGAAGTCACCGGCGGCGAGCGTCACGGTGCCGGGTTTGGTCGCCTTGAAGGTGCCGCCGGGTCCGGTCGCAGTCACGGTCAGGTCGCTGCTCTGGGGGATGGTCGTGGTGGGCACCTTCAACGTGGTCGAGGTGGCCCTGCCTCCGAGTGTTCCCTGGGCGGTTGCGGTGCCGTCGGCCGTGCGGCCGCCAACGGCGTAGAGCAGACCGACCATGGACGACGGGATCGTCACCTTCGAGGTGATCGTGAGTGCCTTCGACTGGCCGACGAACATCGTGGCCGGGGCGTTGCTGTCGTTGACGACTGTGAACGGCGTGCTCCCGATGACCGGAGCGTTGCAGTCGTACGTGAGTGCCGCCGACGTCGCCTCGGCAGGAGCGACGAGCCCCACCGTGGCGATGGCGAGACCGGCGGTGGCGACCGCGGCTGCGGCCCCCGAGACCCTCGTGCGGGCATGAGTGTTCAACGTGAATCCCTCCCAGAATTCGATGCGGGTTGTCCGTGTCGCCTCCCCCGAGCGTCACGCAATGGGACATGACTACCCGACCGCGCCGGGTTGAAACAAGTTCCACTCGGCCGGGAATGGGGGAGCCATGTGGCAGGTTGTGGCGACATGACCGACAAGGACGTTGCCGACTTCTGGTTCGACCCCGCGTGTCCCTTCGCCTGGATCACCTCACGGTGGATCCTCGAGGTCGAGAAGGTGCGCGACATCGAGGTGCGCTGGCACGTGATGAGCCTGGCGTACCTCAACCAGGACAAGGACATCCCGCAGGAGTACCGCGACTTCCTCGCCAACGCCTGGCAGCCCGTACGCGTCTGCATCGCCGTCGAGCAGCAACACGGCCAGGAGGCGCTGGCCAGCCTCTACACCGCGCTCGGCACGCGTCGGCACAACGAGGGCGGCGAGCTCGACCGGGCGACGATCGAGGCCGCGCTCTCCGAGGTGGGCCTGCCGACGTCGCTCGCGGACGCCATGGACGACTCCTCCCTCGACGACGCGGTGGCCAAGTCGCACCACGAGGGCATGGACGCGGTCGGCGACGACGTCGGCACCCCGACGATCCACATCAACGGCTCGGCCTTCTTCGGCCCGGTGCTCTCGAAGATCCCGCGCGGCGACGACGCCGGGAGGATCTGGGACGGAGCGGTCGCGATCGCCTCGTTCCCGTACTTCTACGAGCTCAAGCGCACCCGCTCCGGAGACCTCGACTTCTCCTGAAACACCGACCTAGGGTGGGCAGATGAGCGACGACGGACTGCACGACCTCGACACGCTGCTGGACCAGATGACCGCGCTCATCCAGTCGGTGGATGCCGAGGCGGTCGCCCGGCCCACGCCCTGCTCGGACTGGACCGTCCGCGACCTGACCGAGCACGTCATCGGCACCACGACGAAGTTCGCCGACGGAGTCGCCGGCAAGGAGATCGACTGGGCGGCCGACACCACGGTGATGGGCGACCCGGCCGAGGCGTTCGCGGCGGCGGCGTCCGCGCTGCGGACGGCGTACGAGACTCCGGCTGAGGCCGCCACCCCGGATTGGCAGTGCGCCGAGCTCGCCACACACACCTGGGACCTCGCCACGGCTCTCGGTCATGACACCGGAGGGCTCGACCCCGCACCGGCCGAGCGCGGCCTGGCCTTCATGCGCGCCAATCTCGGCGAGGAGATGCGCGGCGCGCACTTCGGGCCGGAGCAGACCGCGCCCGATGGCGCCGACGCATACCAGCGCATCGCCGCCTTCGCCGGTCGCCCTGTCGCATAACGACTCGCGCGGCTCAATAGGATCGGCGCCATGAGTCGTGTTCTGAGCGCCGTCGCCTGGCCGTACGCCAACGGCCCACGCCACATCGGCCATGTGGCCGGTTTCGGTGTGCCCTCCGACGTCTTCAGCAGGTACATGCGGATGGCCGGCCACGACGTCTTGATGGTCTCGGGTACCGACGAGCACGGCACCCCGATCCTGATCGCCGCCGACGAGGCCGGTGTCACCCCGCAGGAGTTGGCCGACCAGAACCACCGGATCATCGCCGCCGACCTGGTGGCGCTCGGTTGCTCGTACGACCTCTACACGCGCACGACGACGCGCAACCATCACGCGGTCGTGCAGGAGATGTTCCGCGGGGTCTACGAGAACGGCTACTTCATCGAGCAGACGACGTACGGCGCGATCTCGCCGTCCACCGGCCGCACCCTGCCCGACCGCTACATCGAGGGCACCTGCCCGATCTGTGGCTACGACGGAGCGCGCGGCGACCAGTGCGACAACTGCGGCAACCAGCTCGACCCGAAGGACCTGATCGACCCCCGCTCGAAGATCAACGGCGAGGTGCCGGAATTCATCGAGACCCAGCACTTCTTCCTCGACCTGCCCGCGCTCGCGGACGCATTGGGGGAGTGGCTCGACGAGCGCGAGGCCAGCGGCACCTGGCGGCCCAACGTGATCAAGTTCAGCCAGAACATCCTCAAGGAGATCCGGCCGCGCGCGATGACCCGCGACATCGACTGGGGCATCGCGGTGCCGCTCGACGGCTGGCGGGACAACCCGACGAAGAAGCTCTACGTGTGGTTCGACGCCGTGATCGGCTACCTGTCCGCGAGCATCGAATGGGCCAGACGCACGGGTGACCCGGATGCCTGGCGGCAGTGGTGGAACCCTGCGCCCGAAGGGCAGGGCGAGGCGGAGTCCTACTACTTCATGGGCAAGGACAACATCACCTTCCACAGCCAGATCTGGCCGGCGGAGTTGCTCGCGTACAACGGGCAGGGCAACAAGGGCGGCACCCAACACGAGTACGGCACCCTCAACCTGCCCACCGAGGTGGTCTCGAGCGAGTACCTCACCATGGAGGGCAAGAAGTTCTCCTCGTCCAAGCGCGTGGTCATCTACGTCCGGGACCTGCTCAGCCGCTACCAGCCCGACGCGTTCCGCTACTTCGTCGCCGCGGCCGGGCCGGAGACCAACGACTCCGACTTCACCTGGGCGGAGTTCGTGCAGCGCACGAACTCCGAACTCGTCGCCGGATGGGGCAACCTGGTCAACCGCACCGCGACCCTGATCGCGAAGAACTTCGGGGAGATCCCCGTCGCGGGCGAGCTGACTGACGAGGACCGGGCGATCCTCGACCTCGTCGCGACGGCGTTCGACACCGTCGGCGGACACATCGGCAGCAACCACATGCGGCTGGCGATCCAGGAGGCGATGCGGGTCGTCGGCGAGGTCAACGCGTACGTCTCCGCGCTCGAGCCCTGGAAGCTCGCCAAGGACGCTGCTGATCGCGATCGGCTCGGCACCATCCTCGTCGTGATGGCGCAGTGCGTCGCCGACCTCAACGTGGTCCTCTCGCCGTTCCTGCCGTTCTCGGCCAACGAGATCGACAAGGTGCTCGGCGGCACCGGCGACGTGCAGCCGATGCCGCGCCTGGAGGACGTCGACGACCTCGACGGCGGTGCCGGCTATCCGATCATCACCGGCGACTACACCTCTGCGCGCCCGTGGGAGCGTCGTCCGGTCGTCGCCGGCACCCCGATCGCGAAGCCGACCCCCGTCTTCACCAAGCTGGACCCCTCGGTCGTCGACGAGGAGCTCGAGCGCCTCCGAGGCTGACCCTTCGTCACTCCCGGTGGGAGGCGTATTCGGCCGCGCGGGCGAACGTTGCCTCCGAGACCTTGGACGCGGCGCCGGCATCGAAGGGCGGCTGCGGGTCGTACTCGATCATCAGCTGGGCCGCCTCTGCTGCCGTGCGATCGACCAGCAGCTCGACGAGTCGCAGGGCCATGTCGATCCCGCTCGAGACGCCGGCCGCGGTGATGATCCGGTGGTCGAGATGCTCGACGACACGCTCCGGGGTGGGCGTGGCGCCCAACCGCTCCAGGTGATCCGTCACGCTCCAGTGGGTGGTGGCGGTGA
Source organism: Marmoricola sp. (assembly GCA_036384455.1). GTDB lineage: Bacteria > Actinomycetota > Actinomycetes > Propionibacteriales > Nocardioidaceae > Marmoricola. The sequence goes on from DASVMH010000253.1 coordinate 7,911, forward strand.
GGCCCTCGAGCAGTCCGGCCGCGGCGAGCACGAGCGATCCGGTGCACACGGAGGTCGTGAAGCGGGTCGTCGCGTGCGCGTGGCGGACCCACTCGAGCGTTGCCGCGTCGTCGAGGAGGGCCCGCGTGCCGACGCCGCCGGGGAAGACCACGACGTCCGGCTCGGGGAGGTCGGCGTACGTGCCGTCGATCTCGATGCCGAGCATGGCGTTGTCGGAGCGTACGGACGTGCGGTCCCGGCCGATGAAGGTGACGTCGATGCTCGGAATGCGCTGAAGCACCTCGTACGGGCCAATGGCATCGAGTGCGGTGAACCCGGGGAACAACGGGATCGCCACCTCGACGCGGTCGCTGGAGGAATCCATGTGCGTCTCCTTGGGGCGTCAGAACTCGTAGCCGAAGGCCTCGATGTCGGGAGCGAAGATCGCGGCGACGTGTGCGCGGGTGGTGTCGTTGTAGTACTCGCTGTAGTGGCGGTGGCGCGTGACGTTCTTGCGAGGCGCCTTCTCGACCGGTGGCAGACCGAGGCGTTCGCGCACGACGTTGTAGTCGTCGGTGAAGTTCTCGACGCGCCCGACGAAGTCCGGCTCCCGGCCGGGCGCGGTCAGGGTGCGCCGTTGCGGCCGGCCCACCTTGGCGATCGCGGCGGTGCCCTCGAGGACGAATCCGTCGAAGTCGTTACGGAACTCGCCCTCGGGCAGCCAGGCGGTGGGGTGCTTCTCGACCTTGCGGATCGCTGCGGGGTCGCCGGCCTCGACCAGCTCGAACACCTGGTGGATCATCGTCCACCACGACACCATCCGTGCCCACGGGTTGCGCACGAAGCCGAAGGTCCAGTACGTGGCCAGATCGGGTTCAGCGTCGATGAGCCGGTTGAGCGGCGCGTGCCGTTGCCGTTCCGGGACCCGCCGGGAGTCGGGCACCTCGTGATCGAACATCAAGTCGATCGTCGAGCCGCCCGTCTTGGGGACATGGACGAACAGCACCCGATTCGAGTCGGAGACGCGCATGGTGCCTGATCCTACGCAGCGCTACCGTGCGGCCATGCTGCATCCCCAGGCCAGAGCCGCCCTCGCCGAGGAAGAGGGCGAACTGCCCGTCCAGGACCCGTCGAACACGATCGCGGCGCAGCGTGCCGAGGCGACCGCGGCGGCGCACGCGGAGCCGCGCGAGGATGTTGCAGTCGTACGCGACCTCGACGCCGACGGAGTGCCCGTACGCCTCTACCGGCCGGTCGAGGGTGGTGACCCGCTGCCGGTGATCGTGCACCTCCACGGTGGCGGCTTCGTCTTCAACGACATCGACGTGCACGACGCGGTCGTACGCCGGCTGGCGAACCGTTCCGGCATGGCGGTCGTGTCGGTGGACTACCGACGACCACCCGAGCACAAGTTCCCGGCTGCGCCCGACGACGTCGACGCGGTGCTGGCCTGGCTGGGTCGTGAGGGCGCGGAGCTCGGTCTGGACCCGGCCCGCGTGGTCGCCCACGGCGACAGTGCCGGCGGGAACCTCGCATTGGTCGCGGCGCTGCGCAACCCGGGACGTCTCGCCGCGCTCGTACTGCTCTACCCGTTCATCGACGCACAGATGCGGCACGCGTCCTATGACGAGGCGATCGGACTGTGGAACCGCGACGAGGCCGCTTGGTACTGGGAGCAGTACGCGCGCACCGTCGACGACTACGCCGACCCAGACTTCTCGCCCTACGAGTCGGACCGGCTCGACACCCTGCCTCCCACGTTGGTCATCACCTGCGAGCACGACCCGTTGCGCGAC
>DASVMH010000254.1:0-39253 GCA_036384455.1 Marmoricola sp.
CGTCTTCGCGGCGTCGGTGCCGGTGGTACGTGCCTGCCGGTAGACCTCGTTGAGCCGTGCCCGCAGGTGCGCGGGTGCGGCCATCCCGGTCATCGGGTCCTCACACGACAACTGATGGACATACGACAGTGATTCCTCCGACCACGCCAGCGAGAGCGCCCTCATCTCCTCGAACGCCGGCGGACGGCCGGCCGCCTGTACGACGGCGGACCGGAGCCCGTCGAGTGCCTCACCCAGGTCGGCACCCTCACGAGCCAGCTCCCGGCCCACTGTCGTACAGGCGGCCGCGGTGTCCTCCCCACGGATCGCCCGCTCGCGGATCGCGTCGTATCGGTCCCCTGTGCCGTTCGACGTGTGCTCCGCGCGGTGATCCCCGTGCTCCAGGACGGCGGTCCGGGTTCCCCGCTCACTGATGAGCCCCATCGGATCCACCTCCTGTACGCACTGCGAACGAGTCTTGAATTCGTTCGCGATCTGGCAATGAGACGACCCTGGACGCGGTCCATGACGCGACTCTCGAAACTTTTCCAAAGGTATTTTTCGGACGTTTCGGTCAGGCGCGCCAACGTGGCCTTTTCGACATACGCTCGTTGTGCTGCTGGGAGAGTCCAGTCGCGTCGAATCGATCCAGGGGAGCAACAGCGATGTCCGTCGTCGAGCACGCGCACGTTGCGGATGCTGACGACGTCCTGATCACCCGGGTCCGCGGTGGTGACCTCGACGCGTACGGCGCCCTCTTCGCACGGCACCGCGACGCCGCGCTGAGGCTGGCCCGGTCCCTGTCGAACGGACCCGACGCCGACGACCTCGTGTCGGATGCGTTCGCGAAGGTCCTCGCCACGCTGCAGAAGGGCGGCGGCCCGGACCTCGCCTTCCGCGCCTATCTGCTCACCGCCGTGCGACGACTGCACGTCGACCGGATCCGCTCGCAGGCGCGGGCCACCCCGACCGACGACATCGCGGCGCTCGACCAGGGCGAGCCGTTCAACGACACCGCCGTCTCCGCGTTCGAGAACGGCGCCGCCGCCCGCGCCTTCAAGAGCCTCCCCGAGCGCTGGCAGATGGTGCTGTGGCATCTCGAGGTCGAGCGGCAGAAGCCCGCCGACATCGCCCCCCTGCTCGGGATGAGCCCCAACGCGGTCGCCGCGCTGGCGTACCGCGCTCGCGAGGGCCTGCGCCAGGCGTTCGTGACGATGCACGCGAGCGACGGCGCACACGCCGCCGGCGGCGCGGAGATCGTCGACGAGCACTGCCGCGAGGTCCGCGAGCAGCTCGGGTCCTACATCCGTCAGGGTCTGTCGCGCCGCGACAGCGCCAAGGTCGAGGAACACCTCAAGGGCTGCCGGCCCTGCACTGCGGTCTATCTCGAGCTCACCGAGGTGAACTCGTCCCTGGCCGCGGTCCTGGGACCGGTCGTGCTCGGCACCGCAGCCGCGGCCTACCTCGGTGGCCTCGGCGCCGCGACCGCCGGCGGTGGCGGCGCGATGGCGGGGGTCGGATTCGTGATCGGGCGGGTGCGCGACTTCGTCGCCGCCAACACCGCGACGGTCGCCGTCGGCACCGCCGCGACCGTTGCGGTCGCCACCGGGGCCGGCGCGTACGCCGCGCACAAGATGCACCACGACGCACCGTCGGCCGCTCCCCCGGCAGCATCTGCCCCCGTCCACCCGACGTCGCCCGCACCCACCCACGCGGCGGCGCCCGTGCACCCGAAGAAGTCACCGGCCGCCGAGCCCACGGCGGCTGCCACGACCGCGATCGCGAGCGATGTCGCGACCAGCGCGGCACCGTCGCCGACGAGCGAGCCGTCCCCGGACTCAGGTGACTCGCCCAGTGACTCGCCCAGCGAGTCATCGAGCACGGAGCCGAGCCAGGGCCCGACCTCGACCGCGCCCGTCCTCCACCCGCTCGCCCTGACCGCCCCGACCTCCGCCGAGCACACCGTGACGCTGCGCGTCACGGGATTCGCCTCGGGTGAGGGTGGCGTGGTCACGCTGCACCTGCCGCTCTCACTGCCCTGGTGGCACACCCCGAGCTGCTCAGGACACGGCCACACCCGCACCTGCGCCGTGTCGGCCGCCGACCCGACGGTGTCGGTCCGGTTCCGCGGGCTCGTCAACCGCACGTTCTCCGCATCGTTCCGCCCGGCTTCCGGTGTCGACGACACGAGCAGCGGCGACGACGACGTTCGCGTGACGATGCGCGGCCTGCTCCCGATCGACGTCCCTGTCGGTGAGCGCGGGGTGCGGGCACGGAAGTAGCGCGCGCCCGCCCCGGCCGGGTCGATAACCTGCACCGGTGAACCTCTGGCCGGCACCGCGCGCACACGGCGCCGTCCGTGCACGCGTGGGTCTGCCCGGTTCGAAGTCCCTGACCAACCGCGCCCTCGTCCTCGCAGCGCTCGCAGACGAACCCGGCCGGATCCGCGGAGCACTGCGCTCGCGCGACACGGAGTTGATGGCCGCAGCGCTGAGCGCGCTCGGCGCAACCGTCGACACCTCGGGCGAGGACTGGGCGGTGACACCCGGGCGGCTGACCGGGCCGGCCGGGATCGACTGCGGGCTCGCCGGCACAGTGATGCGTTTCGTGCCGCCCGTAGCGGCCCTTGCCGACGGGACGGCGGAGTTCGACGGGGACCCGCACGCGCGGACCCGCCCGATGGCCGAGGTGATCGGTGCGCTCCGCACGCTCGGCGTCGACATCCGTGACGACGATCGCGGCACCCTCCCCTTCACGGTCGCGGGGACCGGCACGGTCCGCGGCGGGGTCGTCACCATCGACGCGTCGGCTTCGAGCCAGTTCGTCTCGGCACTGTTGCTGAGCGGCTGTCGCTACGACGAGGGGGTCGACGTCCGCCACGACGGCAAGCCCGTGCCGTCGATGCCGCACATCGAGATGACGCTGAGCTGCCTGCGCGATCGCGGCGTCCAGGTCGACGACGGCGAGCCGAACCGCTGGCGGGTGCTGCCCGGCACCGTACGCGCGACCGACGTCGTCATCGAGCCCGACCTCTCCAACGCCGCACCGTTCCTCATGCTCGCGATGACCAGTGGTGGCCTCGTGACCGTGCCCGGGTGGCCACGACACACGACCCAGGCGGGCGACGCCCTGCGCGATCTGCTCGAGCAGATGGGGGCCGAGGTCCACCTGGACGACGACGGATTGCAGGTCGGCGGGAGCGGGACCATCTCCGGCATCGACGTCGATCTGCACGACCTCGGCGAACTCACCCCGGCGATGGCAGCACTCTGCGCGCTCGCGGACTCACCGTCCCATCTGCGTGGCATCGCGCACATCCGCGGTCACGAGACGGATCGACTCAGCGCACTGGCCGCCGAGCTCACCGGGCTCGGCGCCGACGTCACCGAACACGCGGACGGCCTCGAGATCCGGCCGGCCCCGCTGCACGGTGGCACCTTCCACACCTACGCCGATCACCGGATGGCGCACGCGGGTGTCGTCCTCGGCTCCGCCGTCGACGACATCCTCGTGGAGGACATCGCCACCACGAGCAAGACCTACCCCGGATTCGCCGAGGTATGGGCCGGGCTGTTGGGATGACCGCCTGATGCCGCGGTACGACGAGCACGACCCGGAGAGCTACGAGCGGCCGCGACGGCGCACCCGGCCGCGCACGAAGGAGCGACCCTCCTACGACGACGCCGTCCCGGCGAGCGTCGTGACCGTCGATCGGGGGCGCTACACCTGCCACCTCGACGACGGCACCGTCGTGCTCGCGGTCAAGGCCCGACCGCTGGGCCGCAAGGGCGTGGTCGTGGGCGACCGCGTCGGACTCGTCGGTGACACGTCAGGCACCGACGACACCCTCGCGCGGGTCGTCACTGTCGAGGAACGCAGCACCGTGCTGCGGCGTACCGCCGATGACGACGATCCCGTCGAGCGCGTGATCGTCGCGAACGCCGACCAACTCGTGATCGTGACCGCGCTCGCCGATCCGGAGCCGCGGCCCCGGCTGATCGATCGGGCGCTGGTCGCCGCCTTCGACGCGGGGATGGATCCCCTGCTCGTGATGACGAAGTCCGACCTCGCGGCGCCCGACGCCCTGATCGACACCTATCGCCCCCTCGGCGTCGCGTACGAGGTGACCACGCGCGGCGCCGACGTCGGCGCGATCCGACAGCGGCTGAACGGCCGGCGCAGTGTCCTGCTCGGCCACAGCGGAGTGGGCAAGTCGACGCTGGTCAACGCCCTCGTGCCCGACGCGGGTCGCGAGACCGGCGGCGTCAACGCCGTCACCGGTCGCGGCCGGCACACCTCGACCAGCGCCGTGCTGCTCCCGCTCCCCGGTGGAGGCTGGATCGTGGACACCCCCGGGCTCCGCTCGTTCGGGCTGGCGCACGTCGACCCGGACCACCTGATCGGCGCCTTCCCCGACCTGCACGACCTCACCCTCGACTGCCCGCGCGGCTGCACACATGCGTCCGGCGAGCCCGAGTGCGGTCTCGATGCCGCGCCGACGGATCTCGTGCCCCGTGTCGAGTCCTTCCGCCGCCTGCTCGCGAGTCGTGAGGGCGGCTCCTAGGGGTCCGCCTCAGCCGACAGACCCGTAGACGACCTTCGCCCCCGCATCGCCTGTGCGGAAGACGAGATAGAGCTCGACGAGTCCCACCAACGGGAGCACCACCGTCAGGATCGGTCGCAGTGCCGCGATCCGACCGTTGAAGTCACGCCCGCCGACCAGACGGTTCGCCGCGGGCAACGTCAGGCACGCGATCACGACCACGGCAGCGAGCACCCAGGTGCCGACCTGCAGCCGACCCGCCCAGGTCTCGTGCGCCTGGATCAGCGGGCCGGTCATGTGCAACCGGTCCTTGAGATCGTGGCCGCTCATCACCGCGACCTGCGCGCTGATCGCGGCGACCACCGCGGTCACCGCGGTCGGCCAGCGCAGCGCCCAGCGCCAACGCGGGCGTACGCCGTAGAGGACAGCGCCGATCGCGGCCAACGGCGTCGCGACGACGACCAGATGCACGATGAGCGGGTGCAGCGGCAGTCCGTTGAACGTCATGGGACAACGCTAGGCCGTCAACCTTTCAACAAGCTGATACCGAGGGATGGAAACAGGGGGGAATACGCTGAGGGCCATGCCCGCCCGGACGCCTGACTACACCGACGACCTGCGGCTGGCCCATGTGCTCGCCGACGACGCGGACTCGCTGGCGATGTCTCGGTTCAAGGCACTGGACCTGCACGTGATGACCAAGCCCGACCTGACACCGGTCACGGACGCCGACCGGGCCGTCGAGGAGGGCATCCGCCGCACCCTGGCCCGGGCCCGGCCACGCGACGCCGTGCTCGGCGAGGAGACGGGGTCGGCCGGGCACAGCCAGCGCCGGTGGGTGATCGACCCGATCGACGGCACCAAGAACTTCGTCCGGGGCGTCCCCGTCTGGGCCACCCTGATCGCGCTCATGGTCGATGACGAGGTCGTCGTCGGGGTCGTGTCCGCGCCCGCGCTCAACCGTCGCTGGTGGGCGATGAAGGATGGCCGCGCCTGGACCGGCAAGTCGCTGCTGCGCGCCGCTCCCTGCGAGGTCTCCGACGTGTCACGCATCGAGGACGCGTCGCTGTCGTACTCCTCCCTCACCGGATGGGACAAGCGCGGTCGACTCGACGACTTCCTGTCCCTGTCACGACGATGCTGGCGCACGCGGGCGTACGGCGACTTCTGGTCCTACATGCTGCTCGCCGAAGGTGCCGTCGACCTCGCCGCCGAGCCGGAGCTCGAGCTCTACGACATGGCGGCGCTCGACATCATCGTGCGCGAGGCCGGCGGTGTCTTCACCTCGCTGGAGGGCGAGAACGGGCCCAACGGTGGCAACGCGCTCGCGAGCAACGGGAAGCTCCACGACCAGGCGCTGGCCTTCCTCGGCGAACTGGACCCCACTGAGTGGGGAGGCGAGGCGCCCGCACCCGCATCCCTGGGCTCGGTGCACCAGCTCGCCGATCGGCGACGCGCCGAGGACGACCCGTCGGCCGACTGAGCCCGACCTCAGGGTGTAGCCGCCCGGGCCCGGGCGCTCTACGGTGGAGGCAAGTCTCGACGAGCCCCCTTTGGAGGTCGCCATGTTGATCCGCGAGGTCGTCACCGGCAAAGGACGCCCTGATGTCATCACCATCGTCCCGGACGCCGGGGTCCGCGAGCTGCTCGCGTTGCTCGCCGAGCACAACATCGGTGCCGTCGTCGTCTCCGCCGACGGCAGCACCGTCGCGGGCATCGTCAGCGAGCGCGATGTCGTGCGCAAGCTCAACAGCGATCCGGACGTCCTCGATGCGACCGTCGCCTCGATCATGACCACCTCGGTGCACAGCGTCGCGCCCGACGACAGCCTCGACGACATCCGACGGCTGATGACCGAGCGCCGCTTCCGGCACGTCCCCGTCGTGGCCGACGGCTCCCTGACCGGCATCATCAGCATCGGCGACGTCGTCAAGGCGTACATCGACCAGGTCGAGTTCGAGCGCGAGCAGCTCGAGTCGTACGTCCACCAGACCTGAGTGCATGAAAGGGTGTCCTCATGAGCAGTGCTGAGAAGCCCGAAGTCGACCCGCACATGGGCGAGCCGCCCGCCGATCTGGAGATCACCGACCTGACCGTCGGCGAAGGCACCGAGGCGACCGCCGGGTCCGCCGTGTCCGTGCACTACGTCGGCGTCGCGCACTCGACCGGCGAGGAGTTCGACGCGTCCTACAACCGCGGCGCCCCCCTGCAGTTCCGGCTCGGCATCGGCCAGGTCATCGCGGGCTGGGACAACGGCGTGCAGGGCATGAAGGTCGGCGGTCGACGCCGGCTGGTGATCCCGCCGCACCTGGCGTACGGCGACCGCGGTGCTCCCGGCGCGATCGCACCCGGCGAAACGCTGATCTTCGTCGTCGACCTGCTCGACGTCAGGTAGCGCTCACCACGGCACGTCGATCTCGACGTCGCCCGTGACGACCCGGGCGCGACGGCCCCCCAACTCGACGATCGTGCCGTCCGCGAGTTGGCGGCCGCGCCTGGTCTCCGTCGCACCGTCGACGAGCACGTCCCCCGACGCGATCGCCACCTTGGCGTCGGCACCGGAGTCGACGAGATTCGCGAGCTTGAGGAACTGTCCGAGCCGGATGGTCTCGTCGCGGATCGGTACGTCGTCCACCTGACTCATGACGCCACCACCGTGATCGCATGGATGAGCACGCCGACGAGACCACCGACGATGGTGCCGTTGATCCGGATGAACTGGAGGTCCGGGCCGACGTGCAGCTCGATCTTCCGGGCGGCCTCGACACCGTCCCAGCGCTCGATGGTGTGCGTGATGATCGCGGCCAACTCGTCGCCGTACCGCCCGATCGCCCAGACCGCGAGATCGGCGGTCCACTGCTCGATGCGACCGCGCAGCGCCTCGTCGACGCCCAGCCGCTCGCCGAAGGCGACCAGCTCGGACTGCACCCGTGCACGCAACGGCCCGTCCTCGTCCTGCAGACCTGAGACCAGGGCTCGACGGAACGCCGCCCAGAGCGACAACGCGGTATCGGTCAGCTGTCGCTGGTCGAGCAACCGCTCCTTGAGCTTCTCGGCGCGGGCCTGGGTGTCCGGGTCGTGCATGAGGTCCTCGGCCAACTGCCGCAGCAGTCCGTCGAGGGCGTGCCGCGCACGATGGTCCGGATCGGCCTTGATGTCGGCGATCCAGCGCACCGCCTCGAGGTGGATCCGATTGGTCACCGCCGTGTTGACGCTCTCCGGCGCCCACCACGGCGCCCGTTCGCCGAGGACCGCGGTGAACGTCTCCTGGTTGTGCACCAGCCACCGATAGCCCTCCTCGAGGGCGAGGTCGACCAGGCCGTGGTGGGCGCCGTCGGCGACGATCTCGGCCAACAGGGGTCCAGCCACGGGACTGATCGGTTCCTCACGCAAGCGCGGCAACAACACCTCGTCGACCAGCGCGGTGACGTCCTCGTCACGCAGTCGCTGCACCCCGATCGCAGCGACGGTCGCCGACTCGGCGACCACCCGTGACGCGTTCGCGGGCACCGCGAGCCACACCCCGACCCGACGCGGGATGTCCGCGACGGCGAGGCGTTCGCGGATGACGTCCTCGGCGAGGAAGTTCTCGGTGAAGAAGTCCTGGAGGCTGCGCCCGAACTCGTCCTTGCGTCTGGGGATCAGCGCCGTGTGCGGGATCGGCAGCCCCAACGGGTGCCGGAAGAGCGCGGTGACAGCGAACCAGTCCGCGAAGGCGCCGACCATGCTCGCCTCGGCGCCGGCGTTGACGTACCCGAGGAAGCCGCCGTGGTGGAGCGTGCTCGCATAGACGATCGCGGCCAGGACGAGGAGCCCTCCGGCCAGGGTGCGCATGCGGCGCAGTCGGCGACGACGCGCCGCATCAGCGGCGGTCTCCCCCGCCCCGGCGCCCACGGCTCCCGCGGCGACCGGCACCGGTGCGACCTGACCCATCCGAACAGCCTAGAGCGCACCCGGCTGCGCCGATCATCTAGGATCACTGGGTGCGTCAACGCAATTCTCGGAACATCTCGGTCCTGCTCACCCTTCCGCTGATCGCCGTCATGGGCGTGGTCTCCATGGGTCCGGCGGCCTCCGCCGCGAGCCCCGGCCCGGGCGACCCGACACCCGGTGGGGCGAAGGGTCCGTTGGCGCTGGTCCAGCACCTGATCGACCAGGTCACGCCTGGCGACGACGCGGCACACGCGCTGCCCGCCGCCCCCGACGGCCACGTCGACGTCACGGCGATGCTCTCGCAACTCGAGGCCGCGCTGCCGAAGCTGCACGGCGACCAGCGGACGCAGGCGCAGCAGATCCTGGCCAGGCCCACCGACGGCAGCGGCGACTATCTCGGCTCCGGGGTCTTCATCCACCTCGACCCGTCGGCGACGAAGATGGTCCAGACGAAGCACTTCGTCATCCACTACGTGAGCTCCGGGACCAACGGCGCCACCCGCGCCCAGGTCAATCGCACCGCTTCGGTCATGGAGCACGTCTGGAAGACCGAGGTCGGTCACCTGGGCTTCCATGCGCCCAAGAGCGACGCGAATGTCTCGTCCAAGCAGAACATCAACAAGAAGGTCGACATCTATCTCGGCAACCTCGGCCAGTACCGCATCTACGGCTACTGCGCTGCGGACAACTACAACGCCGCGACCAGTTCGGGCTACTGCGTCCTGGACAACAACTTCTCCGCCGCGAAGTTCGGCTATCGGACCTCGCCGCTCAACTCGCTGCGCGTGACCGCCGCCCACGAGTTCTTCCACGACATCCAGTACAGCTACCACGCCAACCTCCAGGGTTGGCCATGGTTCGCCGAGGGCACCGCCGTGTGGATGGAGGATCGGGTCTACAACTCCGTCAACGACTACCTCCAGTACGTCCCGGTGAGCCCGATCCGTCGGCCGCTCGTGCCCTTCGTCAACACCGGCTCGTACGCCCGCTACGGATCATTCGTGGCGTTCAAGTTCTTCACGTCCCGCTTCCACGACCCGACGTTCGTACGGAAGCTGTGGACCCGCGTCGGGAGCGGTCACACCCCGATGGCGGCCATCAAGTCCGTGCTGGCGTCCCACAAGAGTTCGCTGCCGCGCGCGATGCGCGACTTCGGCGTGTGGAACACCCTGCGGGCGCACACCTACCCCGAACGCCTGTCCTACAAGCCCGTCGGTTGGTGGCACAACCGGACCCTGTCCAAGTCGCACCCCGGGACCGGTCGCTACAGCGTGAAGATCAAGCCGTTGGCCACGGCGCCCCTGCGCCTCAAGCCGTCCTCCCATCTGGGGAAGAGCGTTCGCGTGGTCATCCGTGTCGACGGCCCGGCTCGGCGCTACGCACCCGCGGCCCAGATCCAGATCCGCAAGCGCAACGGGAGCGTGGCCACCCGCTACTTCACGTTGGCCGCGAACGGCAACGGCGTCCACCGATACCACTTCAACCCGCACAAGGTGAGCTCGATCGTGCTCACCCTGACCAATGCCGAGCAGGGCAAGCGCCGCACGTTCCGCGTCAACGCGTACCTGAAGTAGGCCGCTTCTTCGCCGGGGCCTTCTTGGCGGGCGCCTTCTTCGCGGGTGTCTTCGCGCCGGCCTTCGTACGCGCCTTCTGCACCGCCGGCTCGCTGCGGATCAGGTCCGTGACGGTGAGGGCCGGCGACGCCAGCAACTCGAGGGCGTCGACGACCGCTGCGTGACTCGCGGCGACCTGGCCGAGCACCTCGGCCATGTCGGCCTGCAGCTGCGCGAAGGATGCCATCGCGTTGGCGAGGTTGCGTTGACTGGTGAGCAGCGCCTCGAGGGGGCGCGAGGTGGAAGCCGCGAGGTCACCGATCGCGGCGATCAGCGCGACGATCCGGTTGAGCGCCTCCTGGGGTTCACTCAGGCCGCTGCGGCTCGCCCGTACGACTCCGTCGAACGCGTCCCCGACGAGACCGACCGCAGCCTTCTGCGATCGCGAGATTGCTTGCAGGGGATCCACCATCGGTCCACTCCTCATGTCCGGGTCACGCATGCCTGGGTCCAGCATGGGCTACCTTCGCCCCATGCGACTACGACTCACCGAAGAAGAGGCCGCGTTCCGCGAGGAGATGCGGACCTTCTTCACCACCGAGGTCCCCGCGGCGATCCGCGAAACGGTGCTCTCGGGGCACCACGTGAGCAAGGACCAGATCATCGAGAGCCAGCGGGTGCTCAACGCTGCGGGGCTCGCCGTGCCGAACTGGCCGGTCGAGTGGGGTGGTCGTGACTGGACTGCGCTGCAGAAGCACCTGTGGCACGAGGAGATGCAGCTCGCCGGTGTCCCCGCGCCGCTCGCCTTCAACGCGAACATGATCGGTCCGGTGATCGCGAATTTCGGCAGCCAGGAGCTCAAGGAGCGCTTCCTGCCCGCGACCGCGAACCTCGACATCTGGTGGTGCCAGGGCTTCTCCGAACCCAACGCCGGCTCCGACCTGGCGTCGCTGACCACGCGGGCCGTACGAGATGGCGACGAATGGATCGTCAACGGGCAGAAGACCTGGACGACCTTGGGTCAGTACGCCGACTGGATCTTCTGCCTGTGCCGGACCGACCCGGACGTGAAGAAGCAGGCCGGCATCTCGATGCTGCTCTTCCCGATGGACGCTCCGGGAGTGACGCTGCGACCGATCGAACTCATCGACGGCGGCTTCGAGGTCAACGAGGTGTTCTTCGAGGACGTCCGTGTGCCCGGTGACTGCCTCGTCGGCGAGATCAACCAGGGCTGGACCCAGGCGAAGTTCCTGCTCGGCAACGAACGCGTCGGGGTGGCGCCGGTGGCTGCGACGAAGCGGGCGCTGGCCACCGTGAAGGAGCACGCGTCGTCCCTCGGACGCCTCGACGACCCGCTCCTGTCGGCGCGCATCGTTGAGGTCGAGAACGAACTGCTCGCCCTCGAGCTCACCGCGCTGCGCGTGGTCGCCAACTCCTCGGACGGCAAGCCCGATCCCGCCTCGTCGGTGCTCAAGCTCAAGGGCACCGAACTGCAGCAGGCGGTCACCGAACTCGCCCTCGATCTCGCCGGCACGACAGGACTCGCGAAGGACTCGTCGACCGTGCCCGACTGGGCAGCGCTGACCGGGCCGACGTACCTCAACCTCCGCAAGGCGTCGATCTACGGCGGATCCAACGAGATCCAGCGCCAGATCATCGCCGGCACTATTTTGGGACTGTAGGGAGCTAGCTGTGGACTTCACCCTCGACGACGAACAGCGCGCGCTGCGCGACGCCGCCCGTGGCGTACTGAAGGGCTACGACCCTGAGCGACGCCGGACGGTCACCTCTTCGGATCCCGGCTACGACACCGCCGTATGGGAGCAACTCGCGCAGATGGGCCTGCTCGGGCTGCCTTTCGCCGAGGCTGATGGCGGCTCCGGCGCCGGGCCGGTCGAGGTCGCCGTGGTGGCGGAGGAGATCGGCCGGGTGCTCGCGCCCGAGCCGTACGTCGCCGCCGTCGCGCTCGCCGGGGGCATCGTCGCGGCGGCCGGCTCTTCAGAACAACGGGCATCGCTGCTCGGCGGACTGTCCGACGGCTCGTCGCTGCTCGCCTTCGCCCACGCAGGCGCGGACGGCACCGCGGAGCCGGTGATCCAGGGTGCAGCCGCATCCCAGATCGTGTGGCAGGTGGGCGACGACCTCTTCGTCGCCCCCGCTCCCTCCGATGCGACCGCCTACGCGACGTACGACGGCGGCCGCGGCGCCCGCCTGACCTTCGACTCCGCGAGCGCCGCTCCGCTCGGCGCTCCGGGTGCCGCGACATCCGCCGTAGTCCGGACCGCCGTCGCGCGCGCCCAGATCGCGGCTTGCCACGAGGCCCTCGGCGCCATGGACACCGCGCTCTCCCTGACCACCGAATACCTCAAGACGCGTCAGCAGTTCGGCGTCACCCTCAACCGCTTCCAGGCGCTCACCTTCCGCGCCGCCGACTGCTACACCTCGCTCGAGCTGACCCGCAGCATCGTCACCTGGGCGACCATGGTCGCCGCCGAGGGCACCGACGACGAGATCGTCGAGGCCGCCGCCCGTGCGAAGTTGCAGACCGCCCGCGCCGGCCGGCACATCGGCCAGGAGGCGATCCAGCTGCACGGTGGCATCGGGATGACCGCGGAGTACGCCGTCGGCCACTACACCGCCCGCCTCACCGCCCTCAACCACTGGCTCGGCGACGCCTCCTCCCAGATCACCACCCTCGCCTCCGCCCTCACCACCGACGTCCTCGACCCCCTGCGCTGAGACCCCAAAACTCTGACGCGTTTTCGCGCTGAGACCCCAAAACTCTGACGGTTGCGGTGGTGGGCCGCCTCGCGGTGGCCCTGCGGGCCGCACGGGGTTGCGGCACGGACCCGGGTTCTCGTCACATTCCGGTGGCCGAACGTGTCGATACCCCCGTGCGTAACCCGAAGGCGTAGCCCAGCCGGACGGTGAGCCGTAGGGCCTGCGTGCCCAGGTACCGCAACCGACTACGGCGAGTAGCCAGCTTTCGCGTTTCACACCGGTCAGCTGCGCCGGCCGGTGCGCCGCGCGACCAGCCCGGGGATGCATCCAGCTCGGCGCGCGCGGAAGTCCGCAAGAAGATGGGATCTGCCTTTGCAGACAAGGCGAATCCCAGCGGTTTGTGTCGGTGGTCGAACCTAGAATTGGTCACATGTTCTCGGGCACCAACACCCTCGATCGACCCCACGGCCACCGGGCCGTGCGGCCGGTCGATGACAGTGCTGCGGGCCAGGTGTTGGCCTCAGCACGTGAGCATCGTCGGATCTCCCAGGCCGCCGAAGCGGCACTGCTGGGAGATGTGTTGGCCTGGTGTGAGCTGCATGTCACCGACGACCCGGATGAGGGTGCGACCTGGGGTGACGTCCCGGTGCACCTGGGCGGCCAGGGGTGTCCGTGGGTGCGGGAGTTCACGATCACCGAACTCGCCGCCGGGTTGGGTCTCTCCCTCCCTGCGGCTCGGGGTCTGGTCTCTGATGTGTTGGAGATGGCGTTCCGGCTCCCCAGGCTGTGGGCACGGGTCCACGACGGTGGCCTCGCCTCGTGGCGGGCGCGGCGGATCGCCGCCCAGACCCAGACCCTCACCCTTGAGGCCGCGGGGTTCGTCGATGCCCAGGTGGCACCGTTCGCCGACAAGCTGGGTGCGGTCGCGGTCGAACGGGCCGTGGAGGACGCAACCATCCGATACATGCCCGACGTAGCCCGTGCACAGCGTGAGGCTGCGGCTGATGGGCGCCGTTTCGACGTTGACCGGTTCCAGGTGTCTTTTGTCGGCACCAGTCGTATCGAGGGGGAACTGGATCTGGCTGATGCGGTCGACCTGGACCACGCCATCGCCACCATCGCCGAAGACCTCAAGACCCTCTACCCCGACCTGCCGTTGGACCAACGCCGCGCAATGGCCGCCGGACAACTCGCACGACGACAGCTCGGACTACCAGAACCCGTAGCCAACCGCGTCGAGACCCAGCCGGCGTCTCGACACGCTGGACGTACGGGCGAGCGCCGCGACGTGATCCTCTACGCCCACCTCTCGTCAGATGCCGTCCTCTCCCTTGAGGGACACAGCAACCCGATCCTCACCCCCGACGCGTTCCGCGACCTGCTGGACATTCCGAGCGACGTGCATCTGACCGTGCGCCCGGTGATCGATCTGAACGCGAACCTGACCAGCAGCGGCCGCTTCGCCACCGACCTGCAACGCGTACAAATCACGCTGCGCGATCGGACCTGCGCCGCCCCGTACTGCCAACACCCCGCCCGCCACCTCGACCTCGACCACATCGACGCCTGGGACGACACCGGACCACCCGGAGTCTCGACAAGCTCGACCAGCGAAAGACGCTCGACGGAGAGTGCGAACCTCGCGCCCCTGTGCCGACATCACCACCGCGCCAAAACATTCACCGGCTGGACCTACCAACAACTGGTCCCCGGCGTGTTCCTCTGGGAATCACCGCACGGACTACACCACCTCACCTACACCGGCCACACCCTCGCGCTCGACTGAGCCCTGACCACGCCGACGGGTACCGTTCCTGGCATGGGCGAGACTGCAAGCCTCGGGGTCGTTCTGCTCTGGCACGGGCGAGGTCCCAATGAGGCAGCTTCTCTCGCAACGCTGGCGACCGCGCTCGAGCACCGCGGGTTCCTCACCATCGCCCCCAACTGGGACTCCACATCCGCCGACTGCGGTCGGACCACGTTGATGGCCTCGCTCGAGCAGGCTTTGGCCACAGCAACGCGAGCGAACACTGGGTTGACCGTCGCGGGCTGGTCGATGGGCGGCACGGCCGCCCTGTCCCTCGCGCGTACCGGATCCACGTTACCCACGGTCGAGCGCGTGGTCGGGTTGGCCGCCGACGTTCACAAACCCTCGGTTTTGGACGGCCGCGCACCGATCGGGGAGGCCACGGACGCGTTGATGATGCGCGTCCATCTCGTGCACGGGCGGCAGGACACGGTGGTGCCGGTGGAGTTGACCGAACGCTTCGCAGCGCGCAACCCCGACATGTGCGAGATGACCCTCGTCGACTCCGACCATGCCGGAGTTATCGGCACGGCGTACGACGAGAGGGCCGGCCTTTGTCGACCGAGCAGTGAGCCGAGCGCGCAGGCAGGGCTGCGCGCGGCGGTGGCCGCGATCACGGGCGAGACGGCCCGCTAACCCACCCAGAAGCCCCGGCCGCCGTACCAATCCCCCATGTGGCCGTAGCCGCCACGGTCGAAGGAGGAGCGGGAGCCGAGGTAGCTGCCGACGACGGCGGCGCCGAGGTCGTCGAGCTCGGGGGCGACGACGCGGCCGTCGACGCGCTTGGCCATCGACTCGATGAAGCGGGCCAGGCCGGGATCCTCGCCGAGGCGGAAGAAGGTGGTCTGGGCGCCGAGGCGGCCGGCGTTGTCGAGCTCGCGGACGGCGTACGCCACGGTGAGCGGGTGTGGCGGATAGGTGAAGAACACCTCGCCGTCGGGCTCGAGGTGGGAGGTCGGCTCGCCGTCGGTGACGATGAGGAGGACGGGCTGGGCGTTGGGGTGCTTGCGGAAGTGCCGGTTGGCGAGCAGCAGCGCGTGGTGCAGGTTGGTGCCCTTGTCCCACATGGCGTCGAGACCGGTCAGTTCCTCGATCTCCATCACCCGCGCGTGCCGACCGAAGCCGATCAGCTGCAGATGATCGCCGCGGAAGCGCGAACTGATCAGCTGGTGCAGGGCCAGCGCGGTCCGCTTCATCGGCACCCAGCGACCGTCCATCGCCATCGAGAAGGACGTGTCCACGAGCAGCGCCACGGCGGCCTGGGTGCGGGCCTCGGTCTCGTCTATCTCGACGTCGTCGATCGTGAGGCGGACCGGTGGGGCGGGAGCGTCTTCGCCGGCCTGCCGGATGACGGCATTGGTGATGGTGCGCGGCACGTTCCAGGGCTGGGTGTCGCCGAACTCCCACGATCGCGAGGCCCCACTGAGCTCACCGGCGGCACCGGACTGGCGCAGGTCGCGCTGGCCCTGGCGTCCGGACATCCGGTCGGCGACGTCGCGCAGCAGCGCGCGGCCGAGCTGACGCATCGCCTTCGGGGACAGCCGCAGCTCGCCGTCGGTGCCGCGCTTGAGGTAGCCGGAGTCGCGTAAGGCGCGCTCGAGCTCCTGCAACGTACGGGCATCGACGGCGGCTTCATCGCCGAGTTGCCGGGCGAGGGCATCGATGTCGAGGTCGTCCATGCGGGCGCCGCCGTACGACTGGGAGAGCTGATCGGAGAGCTGATCGAGCTCGGCGATGTCCTGGAGCACACCGGTGCCGTCGCCGAGGCCCAGCCCCTCACCGCCCTCGAACTGCTCCGAGCCACTCCAGTCCTCCCCCGGGCGCAGCGCCTGCAGGTTGCCGTCGAGTCGGGACAACTGCTCCATCAACGAAGGGGATCCGAACGCCTGCTGCGACAGCTCCATCAGTTCTTGGCGCTGCTCGGGCGTCATCGAGTTGAGCATCCGCTGCGCGGCTGCCGAGCGCTGGGCGAGCGCGTCGAGCAACTCGTCGATGTTCGAGGGGTTCTCCGGGAAGAACGACCCGTGCTTGTCCATGAAGTCGGAGAAGTCCTCAGGAGTGTCCGCACCCGCGGCGTGCTTCTCCAACAGCTCGTTGAGATCGGTGAGCATCTCGTTGATCGCGGCCCGGTCCTCGTCGGTCGCTCCCTCGAGCGCCTGCTTCATGCCCTTGAACCGCTGATCCAACATCTCGCGGCCGAGCAGATCCTTGATCTCCTCGTACGCCTGCCGCGCCTCCTGCGACTGCCAGTCGTAGTCCGACAGCTCGGTGACCGCTGCCGCCGTGGAGGGCGAGAGGTTGTCCATCCGCATCTCGCGGAAGGAGCGATCCATGTCGTCCATCTCGATGTCGCGGGCGAGCTGCTTGCGCTCCTCGAGGACCGCCTTGTCGAGCAGCTCGCGCACCTGCTGCAGCGTGCCGTCGAGCGAATGCCGCTGCAGCATCTCCTGGCGCTTCTCGGCGATCCGGCGGGCGAGGTCGTCGAGGCCACGACGCTCGGAGCCGCCACGCCGCAGGAATTCCCGCATCGCCCACTCGGGCGAGTAACCCGCCATCACGTCCTGGCCGATGGCGTCGAGAGCTTCACGCAGGTCGACCGGAGGGGCGAGCGGGTCACCCCCTTCGTACCGTTTGAAGCGGGAGTGGCGGCTCATCCGTAGACCGTCTCGGATCCGTCGGAGTCCTTGCCGATCTTGCGGGCCAGGAAGAGCCCTTCGAGGGCGAGCTCGATCGCGCTGGCGCGCTCGCCTTCATCGGTGGCACCCAGCCGATCCATGACCTGGTCGTAGACGTCGGACTCCCCCAGCACCGGCAGGCCGGCCAGGAAGTCGCGGGCCGTGACCTGGGCACCGGTCGAGATGGTGGCGCCGTTCTCGACCGCGTCGACGAGCAGGGCGAGGTCGATGCCGCCGAGGTGCGCGCTCACGGTCTGGGCGATCGCGACCCGGAGCAGGTGCTCGAGCACCTCTGCCTCGCGGCCCTCCTCACCGGTCTCGAACTCGATCTTGCCGCCGAGCACATCGACGGCGGTCTCGAGATCCACGACCCGCGCGACGGCGCGATCCTCACCCCGCACGGTGCCGCGATGCAACGCGGCCGCAGCGATCGTCTCCGCTCCCGCGATGGCGAAGCGCGCGGAGACGCCGGAGCGCTGATCGACGGCGTTGGACTCGCGCAGCTGTCGGGTGAAGCGGGCGAGCACCTCGATGAGGTGGTCGGGCACGACCGCGACGAGCTCCGCCTCCTGCCTGATCACCGCGACCTCGTCCTCGATCTGCGTGGGGTAATGGGTGCGGATCTCGGCGCCGAAGCGGTCCTTGAGCGGGGTGATGATCCGGCCGCGGTTGGTGTAGTCCTCGGGGTTGGCGCTGGCCAGCACGAGTACGTCGAGGGGCAGCCGCAGGACGTACCCGCGGATCTGGATGTCGCGTTCCTCCATCACGTTGAGCATCGCGACCTGGATGCGCTCGGCGAGATCGGGAAGCTCGTTGATCGCGACGATCCCCCGGTGGCTGCGCGGGATCAGCCCGAAGTGGATCGTCTCCGGGTCGCCGAGCGATCGCCCCTCGGCGACCTTCATCGGGTCGACGTCGCCGATCAGGTCGGCCACCGACGTGTCGGGGGTGGCGAGCTTCTCGGCGTACCGCTCACTGCGGTGTCGCCACGCCACCGGCAACTCGTCGCCCTCGGTCTCGGCACGCCGCTTGGACCCGACCGTGATCGGTTCGTACGGGTGCTCGCCGAGCTCGCTGCCCTCGATGGCCGGTGTCCACTCGTCGAGCAGGCCGACCATCGTGCGCAGCAGCCGGGTCTTGCCCTGGCCACGCTCGCCGAGCAGCACGATGTCGTGGCCGGCGATCAGGGCCCGCTCGAGCTGCGGGATCACGGTGTCGTCGAGGCCGTGGAGGCCGGGCCACGGATCCTCGCCGGCGGCCAGCTTCGCGAGCAGGTTGTCGCGGATCTCCTCACGCAGCGTCTTGAGCTCGTGACCGCTCGCGCGGAGCTGGCCGAGGGTCCGGGCGGTGGGCATCGGCGAAGACATCTGTTCCGTCACATGCTCCACGCTAGTCCGCCCGCGCAATCCGCCGAATCGACCCGCACGGACGGGCGGCGCGGTAACGTGCGTAGGCGTTAGGCAGGTGGGACCGATGTTCGGGCGGATCGGAGCGAGGGCTCGTGGGGCGACGCTGGTCGCCGCCCTCGCCGTCAGCGCAGTCTCGTTCGCCCCGGTCGCCCACGCGGCGGCGACGAGTCGGCCACTCCAGATCGGACCGTCCGCGCAGGACCTGGTGACCGTCGGAGGCACCGCGTACTTCATCGCCGACGACGGCGTCCACGGCAACCAGCTGTGGCGGAGCAACGGCACGGCCGCCGGCACCAGCATGGTCAAGGACATCAAGCCTGGTGCGGTGACGACCGCGAGCGGCCTGATCGATGTCGACGGCACCTTGTTCTTCTTCGTCAGGGACGGCACATCGGGCAACAAGCTGTGGAAGTCCGACGGCACCCCGGCCGGCACCAGCCTTGTCAAGAACATCAACCAGGGCAGCTCGCGCGGCCTTCCGTACGCACTCACCGAGGTCGCCGGGGCGTTGTACTTCGTGGCCAAGGACAGCACCCGCGGCTTCGAGCTCTGGAAGAGCGACGGCACGAAGGCCGGCACAACCCTGGTCGCCGTCACGGATCCCGCGAGCGACGAGCGCGGTCCGCAGGACCTCACCGCCGTCGGCAGCACGCTCTACTTCAACGACGGCGACGCCACTCACGGTTACGAGCTGTGGAAGAGCGATGGCACCGACACCACACTCGTCAAGGACATCGACCCCGGCAGCGACAGCTCCGACCCGACGAACCTCACCGACTTCGCGGGCACGCTCTACTTCAACGCGAACGACGGCACCCACGGCGCCGAACTCTGGTCGAGCGACGGCACCGACACCACACTCGTCAAGGACATCGACCCCGGAGTAGGTAATGGCGGCCGCGGGCCCGAGGAACTGACCGTCGTCGGCAACGAGCTCTACTTCACGACAGACGACGGCACCCACGGCACCGAGCTGTGGCGCAGCGACAGCGCCGGCACCACACTCGTCAAGGACATCACCAGCGGCACAGCGGGCCGCGGGCCGCAGGATCTCACCGACGTGGCCGGTCGCCTGTACTTCGTCGCGGACGACGGCACCCACGGGTACGAGCCATGGACCAGCGACGGCAGCACGAACGGCACGTCTCTGCTCAAGGACATCGACCCCGGCAGCAGCGGCAGCGTCCCGAATGGCTTCACCGCCGCCGGCGGCTCGGTCTACTTCACCGCGGACGACGGTACGCACGGCTCTGAACTCTGGCGCAGCGACGGTACGCCCGGCGGAACCGCTCTCTTCCAGGACATCGACCCCGGCGGCGAAGGCAGCCACCCCACCGTCCTGGCGGCCAAGGGCAGCACGCTGCTCCTCGACCTCACGCAGGGGGCGTGCACCGGGTTGTGGAGCCTCGACACCGCGGCGACCGAGGACACCACGCCACCGGTGCGGCTCCTCAGTAGCACACACGACGTCACCGCGGGCACCGTCACCGTCGACGTCGGCACGCCCACCGGCGGGCGGATCACCGTCAGCGGGGCGGATGTGCAGAAGCGCTGGGCCGGCACCGGCTGCGCGGACACTGCGTCAGTCGAGCTGAGGCCCAACAAGGCGGGCCTCGCGATCCTGCGGAGCAAGCACCGCTTCACCACCACTCTCACCTTCGCGTTCCAGCCGTCGATCGGCCCAGCGGCCGCGTCGGTCCAGCGGAAGTACACCTTCGAGGTCACGCCCGCCAAGATCGTCAGGTCCGAGGCACACCCGAAGAACGGGACCCGCACCGTCTGGGTCCAGGTCCCCTCCGGGGGGCGACTCGCCCTCGCCGCGACCGGCACATGGGGTGTCAAGAAGGTCACCAGGAGCGCCCTCCACGCGGGCACCGTCAAGCTCACCATCACGCCCACGCGGGCCACCGCCCACAAGCTTCGTCAGCGGCACCACCTGAAAGTCCGGGTCCGGTTGAGCTACACCCCCGCCCAGGGCGTCACCACCAGTCAGACCCGCGTCTACACACTCGTCCGGAAGTAGTCCGCCGGGCGCGGCGTACCGTCGATCGCGTGAGCAACGAGTCCACACACCGCTGGTACTTCGTGATGATGGGCGTCTGCATCGCCCTGATCGTGCTCGCCTGGAACGTCGTCCGCTTCTGGTCGATCCCCGCCGCCATCGCCATGTCTGCGGTCGCCGCCGTCATCCCGCCGGCCGCAGCGATCGTCGGGAACCGGGGCGGACACGGGGGTTAGTCCGCCGCGCGAACGCACTCCCGGGTGATCTCCGCGATCGACCCGACACCGCTCAGCCCCATGGTCAGGTCGAGCTCGGCGAGGACGTTCGCGATGACCGTCGCCACTCCGTCGGCGCCGTCGAGGGCGAGGCCGTAGATGTGCGGGCGACCCAGGGTGACCGCGTTCGCGCCGAGCGCGAGCGCCTTGAAGACGTCGGCACCCGTGCGGATGCCACTGTCGAAGATGATCGTGGGCTCCTGGCCGACGGCGTCACGGATGGCGACGAGGGCGTCGGCCGTACCGATGGCGCCGTCGACCTGCCGGCCGCCGTGGTTGGAGACCATGACCGCGTCGATCCCGGAGTCGAAGGCGCGACGGGCGTCGTCGGGATGCACGATCCCCTTGAGCACGACGGGCAGCTTCGTACGCTCCCGCAGGGTGGCGATGTGGTCCCACGACAGCGCCGGGTTGGAGTAGACGTCGAGGAACGTCTCCACCGCCGCCCGCGGGATCGGGCTGCGCAGGTTGTCGACGAAACCGCCCGGGTGGTTGCGGGCAATGGAGAGCAACGTGCCGATCGCCTGCGGGGTGACCTTGACCTTGGGCTTGTCCTCCGAGGCATCCGCAGCACGCGCAGCGGCGAGCTCCAGAAAGTGCGGGTCGGAGGTGTACTGCGCGATCCCGATGCCGCGGCTGAACGGCAGGCTGCCGAGGTTGAGGTCCCACGGACGCCAGCCGAGCATCGTGGTGTCCAGCGTGACCACGAGCGCCTCCGCGCCCATCGCCTCCGCGCGGCCGATGAAGCTGTCCACGAGGTCCTCGTCGCGGCTCCAATAGAGCTGGAACCAGCGGCTCTGCGACCCCATGGCGGCGGCGGTGGCCTCCATCGGCGCACTGCCCTGGTTGGAGAAGATGTACGGGATCCCCGCCTGCGCCGCCCCGCTGCCGATCAGCACGTCGGCATCGGGCACGACCAGCCCGGCGGCGCCGACCGGGGCCAGCAGCACCGGCGCGGTCAGCGAGGTGTTCAGCACCTGGGTGGCGAGCGACCTCTGACTCACGTCGCGCAACATCCGCGGCACGATCTGCCAGCGGTCCAGGGCAGCACGATTGGCGGCCATGGTGGCGCCCTCACCGGCACCGCCGTAGACGTACGCCCAGGCGGTCTCGCTCATCTTGCGCTTCGCCCGCTGCTCCAGCGTCGCGAAGTCGGCGGGCACCGTCGGGCGTACGCCACTGATGCCCGCGCGGTAGACCGCGTCCTGCCGTGCCCGCCCCGGCCCGCTCGGTTGCGTCATGGACCGCAGACTAGCGAGGGTCAGCGGGTCAGGATCACAGACGAGCCATGACCGAAGAGGCCCTGGTTGGCGGTGATCCCGACGCGAGCCCCCTCGACCTGTCGTCCGGACGCCTGGCCACGCAGCTGCCAGGTGATCTCGCAGACCTGGGCGATCGCCTGGGCCGGGACCGCCTCGCCGAAGCAGGCGAGCCCGCCGGACGGGTTGACCGGGATCCGGCCGCCGATCGTCGTCTCACCCGCGCGGAGCAGTTGCTCGGCCTCGCCGGGGCCGCACAGCGAGAGGTCCTCCATCCAGTCCAACTCCAGAGCCGTGGACAGGTCGTAGACCTCGGCCACGTCGACGTCGGCGGGCGCGACGCCGGCCTGGGCGTACGCAGCGTCGGCGATCGACTGCTTGAAGGTCCGCTCGGGGGTCACTCCCATCGCGGCGTCGGTGGAGAGGTTCGGCATGTCGAGCACGGTGTTGGGGAAGCGCGGCGTCACCGTCGAGACCGCGGCAACCTTCACCTCGGAGGCGACCCCGTGCTTGGCGGCATAGTCAGTCGAGCAGAGCACGACTGCGGCACCGCCGTCGGAGGTGGCGCAGATGTCGAGCAGGTGCAACGGGTCGGAGACGATCGCCGAGCCCAACACGTCCTCGGCGCTGACCTCCTTGCGATAACGCGCATTCGGGTTCGACAGGCCGTGCTTGGCGTTCTTGACCTTGACCGCGGCGAAGTCCTCCTGAGTGGCACCGAAGAGGTCCATCCGGCGTCGAGCGTACATCGCGAAGTACGCGGGATTCGTCATGCCGAGCAGCCGGAAGCGCAGCCAGTCGGGGTCGTCCCAGCGCTCGCCCGCGTTGGGGGCGAGGAAGCCCTTGGGGGTGGTGTCGGCACCGACGACCAGCGCCACCTCGGACATCCCGGCGAGGATGCGCGCCCGGGCGGTGTCGATCGCCTGGGCGCCGGTGGCGCAGGCGGCGTACGACGTGGCGACCTGGGCGCCGTTCCAACCGAGCGCCTGGGCGAAGGTGGCGCCGGCGACGTAACCGCCGTAGCCGTTGCGCACGGTCTCGCCGCCGACGATCAGGTCGACGTCGGTCCACGCGATGCCGGCGTCCTTGAGCGCCTCACGGGCGGCGTGCACGCCGTACCCGACGAAGTTGCGGCCCCACTTGCCCCACGGGTGCATGCCCGCTCCGGCGACGACAACCTGACTCATGCTGCGTCTCCTGCCACGGGCTTCCAGCGCCAGATGGTGCGCTCGCCGGAGTCGTCGGTGTAGAGGGTCTCGACGACGAGTTCGACATCGGCGCCGACCTTCAGGTCCGCGACCCCGAAGCCGTCGGCGACCTGACCGAGCACGACGATCCCCTCCTCGAGCTCGACGGCGGCGAGCGCGAACGGCTCGTACGGGTCGGTGCGCGGGATGTACGGCGCCGGCGGCTGGTACTGCGCATCGGTGTAGGACCAGACCCGGCCGCGCCGGGACAGCTCGACGTCCTCGAAATCGGTGCCGTCACACGCCGGGTTGCGGCACCAGTCCGCGGCCCGCGGGAAGAAGACGGTGCCGCACGTCGTGCAGCGCGACCCGATCAGGGCCGGATCCGTGCCGGTGGTGAACCACCCCTCGACCGCCGGGCTCGACATAGGTCCTCCTGGTGCCGCGAACAAGAACTAGAACAGGTTCTCATGGTCGCACAGCGCCGTCACCGCCGGTTCCGCCCAGTGGAGAGGTGACGTCAGGCACAACTCGGCCTTCTTTGGGCGCAACTGGACGGTCGGTGTGTCAGTCTCGTGCCGTGCTGGTCGTACTCATCGTCGTCCTCGTCCTTCTCGCGGGCACCGTGGTGGCGCTGATCCGTACGCGCCGGGCATACGACCAGGTGGTCCGCGAGCGCGACGAACTGCACCAGCAGGTCGACCGTCTCGGCACGAGACCGGCGGTGTCCCGGCGGCGCGGCAGGGCGCTGCAGACCGTGGTCGAGCGGACCGTGGAGAGCGCCGTACGCCTGCGCGAGGGCGGCCTGACCGGGCTGCTCGCCTCCTCGATGGAGGATCTCTCCAAGTGGGCGGCCGAGAATCGCACCGAGATCGACCAGTTCACCGGACCGGACGGCACCATCTCGATCCTCTTCTCCGACATCGAGGACTCGACCGCGCTCAACGAGAGCCTCGGTGACGCCGCCTGGGTCAAGCTGCTGGCCACCCACGACCAGCTCGTGCATGCGTGCGTCGATCAGCACCACGGCCACATCGTGAAGTCGCAGGGCGACGGCTTCATGATCGTGTTCCGTACGCCCGCGGACGCGGTCCGGGCCGGCATCGCCATCCAGGACGCGTTCGCCAACTCCGACCACCGCCGTCTCAAGCGCACCCCGATCCGGGTCCGCGTCGGCATCCACGTCGGCACCGTCGTCGAGCGCGAGGGCGACTTCTTCGGCACCAACGTCGCGATGGCCGCCCGGGTCGCCGCCCAGGCCGGCGGGGGCGAGATCCTCGTCAGCGACGACGTCCGTCAGGCGCTGCGCGAGGTCGACGACATCGTGCTCGTCGACTTCCGCGAGGCCGAGCTCAAAGGCCTCCCCGGCACCCACCGGCTCTGGGAGGTCGCCGTCCTGTGACCCGCGTCGGGATCAGCCGATCTCGCGCAGTGCCAGGACCGC
This sequence comes from Marmoricola sp., assembly GCA_036384455.1. GTDB lineage: Bacteria > Actinomycetota > Actinomycetes > Propionibacteriales > Nocardioidaceae > Marmoricola. The sequence goes on from DASVMH010000254.1 coordinate 24,788, forward strand.
GTCGTGGTCGGACGCGTTCTGGATCGTCCAGACCCGCTCGGTGCGACCGGGGCCGAAGACGTCGTCGATGGTCCGTTTGCCGTGAGTGCCCGGGCGGTCGTGACCGGCCCAGGCCGAGGTGAGGCCGGGGATGGCGAAGCCGTCGAAGTTGGAGTCTCCCATCGCGAGCACGGTCCTGCCCGAGCGGAGTTCGCGCGACACGACCTGATCGAGCCGCGCCGCCTCGGCTCGATGGCGCGCGACCAGCTTCGGCCGGTCGCTTCGGTACGCCCCGCGGCTCTGCACGCCGGGCACCATGTGGAAGGAGATCAGACTCAACGCTGTCGACGTCTCCAGGTCGCGGCAGCGCACCAGCACCGAACGACGCGGCGGCTCGATCCCGCCCGGGCGGGTGGGGTTCTCCGCCCGGCCGAACCGGCTCAGCCGCAGCACGTGCGCACTCTCGAAGGCGAAGCGCCCCGCGCGCAGTCCGACGACGCAGTCACCGAAGGTGACACCGGTCCATACGTAGCGACCGGGATGGGCGTCGAAGGTGACCGGCCCGGGGATGAGCTGCAGCTTCCCGTACTCACCCAACGTGCGGGCCCTGTTCAAGAAGAACTCCTGCAGCCCGACGATGTCGGGATCCTCGGCGAGGATGCCGTCCAGACAGGCACGGCGTGCCGACGCGGGCAGCCGCACCTCGACGTTCGCGCTCGCGACGAGCAGCCGCATCAGCGGTCGCTCAGTCCTCGGGCCAGTCGGTCACGTCGTCATAGAGACCGGGATGCTTGCGGATCCAGCCGGCGACGAACGGGCAGTGCGGGATGATCCGCTTGCCGCTCGCATGCACGTCGGCGAGGGCGAATTCGATCAGCTTCCCCGCCAGGCCCTGTCCGCCGTACTGCTCGGCGACCTCGGTGTGCACGAAGTCGACGTGCTCGTCGTCGGGAACGACGTATTCGGCGAAGCCCGGCACAACGTCACCGTCACGCAGCTCGTAGCGGGACAGCTCGGGGTTGTGCACCACGGTGATCTCATCGCTCATGGGGACAACGTAGCGCCGAAACCCGGTTGCGCCCGGCGGGCAGGGAGTCCAGAGTCGGTCCCGTACGCACCACCGGGGTGCCCCGTCGAGAGGAGGCGCGACGTGTCGATCGATGTCCTCGGCCTGTCCGCAGACCGATCCCTCTCAGACCACCGGAGCACCCCCACCCATGGAGCTACCCGCAGACCCCTTCTCTGATCTCACCTTCGTCGCCTACGACGAGGTAGGCGCCGGCCAGCGCTGGTCCACCTGGACCACCGTCGAGCCGCTGTGCCGCGGCCCCGAGCCACGACCCCACTGGGTGGTGACGTCGGCCGGCGCGATCGACACCGAGCTCGGTGTCCTAAAGACCGGCAAGGAGGCCGACGTCCACCTCGTCGAGCGCGCCGACCCGCACCTGCGCGACCAACAGGTGGTGATGGCCGCCAAGCGCTACCGCGACACCGACCACCGCACCTTCCACCGAGCCGCCTCCTACACCGAGGGGCGCGGCATGAAGCGGTCGCGTGACGAGCGCGCGCTCAAGCGCAAGAGCACGTTCGGCCGCGAGGTCGCTCGCACGGAGTGGGCGAACGCGGAGTGGAGCGCCCTCACCCGGTGCTGGTCGCTCGGCCTGCCGGTGCCCTACCCCGTCCAGATCGACGGCACCGAGATCCTCATGGAGTGGATCGAGGTCGACGGCGGGTCCGCGCCGAGGCTGGCGCAGACCCGCCCCGAACCGGCCCTGCTGCGCAGCTACTTCGACCAGATCCGCGAGGCGATGCTGACCCTGGGCGGCGCCGGCCTGGTCCACGGCGACCTCTCGGCGTACAACCTGCTCGCGGCCGGGGAACGGGTCGTCATCATCGACCTGCCGCAGGTCGTCGATCTGGTCGGGAACCTCAACGCCACGGACTTCCTCATGCGCGACTGCACCAACGTGTGCGCGTGGTTCTCGGCGCGCGGCCTCGACATGGATGCCGAGTCGCTGTTCGGAGAGGTGCTCGCGGCGGCGTACTGACTACCCTCTGCCCATGCCGACGCAGTTCGTGACCCGCTACGACTTCCGTCTTCCGGATGCCACCCCGGAGACCAGGCGGGAGCAGTACGCCCGGGCACTGGAGCAGGTGCGCTATCTCGACCAGCACGGCGCCGACCCGATCATGCTGTCCGAACACCACGTCTCCGACGACGGCTACCTGCCCAGTCCGATCCCGGTGGCTGCCGCGTTCGCCGCCGCCACAACGCAGGTGCCGCTGTCGATCTCGGCACTGCTGGTCAACCTCTACGACCCGATCCGGCTGGCCGAGGACATCGCCGTGCTCGACAACCTCAGCGGCGGCCGGGTCAGTTACACCTTCGGTCTCGGGTACCGCCGCGAGGAGTACGACCTCTTCGGTGCGTCGTGGGAGACCCGCGGCGCGGACATCGAGGCCCGCATCACCACCATGTTGAGAGCCTGGCTCGGCGAACCCTTCGATCACGACGGCCGCACCGTCCGGGTGCTGCCACGGCCGATGTCGCAACCGCACCCGTTCTGCTTCTACGGAGGCGGCTCGTTCGCCGCAGCCCGGAGGGCCGGCCGACTCGGCCTGCACTTCCAGCCCCAGCACGCCGACCCGGCGCTCAAGGAGGCGTACGAGGCGGAGTGCCGGGCCAACGACCGTGACCCCGGCTTCACCCTGCTCGCACCGCCCGGTCCGGCGTACGTCTTCTGCTCGGAGGACCCGGACGGGTTCTGGAAGCGGTATGGCCACCACCTCCTGGCCGACGCGATCAGCTACCAGCAGTGGCACGGCGCCGCCGCGTCGTACGTCGTCGACACCTCGACCACCGTCGAGGAGATGCGCGCGGCCGGGAAGTACGTCGTGCTCACCCCCGATCAGCTGATCGGGGCCTGCCGGAGCAAGGAGATCCGGCTGGTCACGATGCACCCGTGCTGCGGTGGTCTGCCGGCGGAGCCCTCCTGGGAGACCCTGCGACTGGTCACCGAGACGGTGAAGCCGGCCCTCGCCTGAGCCCTATCCGGTCTGCTCCGCATGGAGGGCGGGCAGGAACGTCGCGAGGTGGGTCATCTCCTGCGCGCAGTGGCTGAGCAATGCCCGCGCATCGGCCTCCGACGGCGACGCGAAGCGACCGACGACAGGGACCGCAGCGTCGACGAGCCGGTTGCGACCCTGCGCGTGCGGCAACCCGATCCAGAAGAAGGACCGCATCACGCTGCCACCGGGGACCGCGTCCACGAGGTGCACCAGCCAGCCGACGTCGAGGGGGATGTCGACCAGCCCGACGCGAGCACACACCGCCGTCGCATCGATGCCACCCTCAACCGCCGGGTCGACCACGCCGACGTCGGCCGGCGACCGGAACGAGATCGCGAACCGCCCCAGCCCGGCGCCGACGTATTCGTCGACGAGCGAGGTCTGACCGACATAGCGCTCGCGCCCGGCGCTCCCCTCGGGCGGGGTCGCCGCCCATTCGGCATGTACGTGGGCCTGCGGATGCCAGAGTTTGTAACGCTCGGCGGCATCGCCGTGCCAGCCGAACCACCAGTCGATCATCGCCGGGCTCACCCCGGGCATCTCGGTGACCACCGCGATCCGCATCTCGCCCGCGGTCGTGACGGTGTACCCGTTCGGCACGGGAAGATCGCGAGCCGCGGAGAGCACATCGTCCTTGGCCAGCAGAGGTTCCGCGACCGGGCCGATCGCGAGCGCCCGGACCGCGTGCTCGGCGATCGGTGGCATGGAGGGGTTCCAGTGGTGCGCGTACGGATACCTCGCGAGGTCGTCGGCGGACCAGCCCAGCCGGCGGCCGGGTCGCGGTCGGGTGCGGGTCAGATCCATGGTCGTCCCATCCATTCGTAGAACCTGCTGTCCGGATCGCGTTCGGCACGGAGCCGGTCGAGGCGCCGCAGCGCCTCGTCGGTGACGAAAGAAGCGGGTCGGCGGCCGAGGTTCTCATCGGCGAGCTGGACCCCGGTCGAGTGTTCGGCGAGCCGCGCCATCCCGTCGGTGACCCAGCTGACGTGCCGGTCGTCCTGCGCCGCGTCCCGCCAGCCGGCGTACGCGGCGATGTACGTGCGGTCCTCGACCGAGAACGCCATGTCCGGTCGCGACTCGGGCGGCGTCCAGTTCATCCAGAGCAGGTGGGACGGGGCGCCGGGCAGGTCGTCGACGAGCGCGTGGATCCCGGGTCGCAGATCGTCGTAGGACGCGTGCGTCCAGACGTTGTCCACCGCCCAGCGGGTGCTCGACGGGTAGTGGGTCATCGCCCGTCGATACATCTGCGGCATCGTCGCCGGCAACGTCCGCATCGCGAGTCGGGCACCCCTGGGCCGAGTGCGCAGGAACGCGGTGTCGCGGCGCGCGGCCCGCCAGTCGTCGGCGAACACCGCGGCCATCACCTGGATGCCGGGGCGACGAAGCGGCCACGCGTGCCGCGAGGCGAGCAGGTCGAGCTCGACCGAGGCGGGTACGTCGGCGCCGATCGTGTCCGCCCAGGCGAAGACGTCGTCGAGCCGGTCCAACGGATAGACAGCACCCGCCATCCCGGCGAATCCGGCCCGCGGGTGCAGGCGGAGGTGGAAGCGCACGACGACGCCGAAGAAGCCCGGCCCGGCGCCACGAGCGGCCCACAGCATCTCGGGGTCCTCGTCCTCACTGGCATGGCGCAGTTCGCCGTCCGCGTCGACGTAGTCGATGGCGACGACGTTCTCGCAGCCCATGCCGAGCGCGCGCCCGTTCCAGCCGAACCCGCCCTGGAGCAGGTAGCCGCCCAGACAGACGCCCTCGCAGTGCCCGACCGGGAAGGAGAGCCCGACCCGACCGAGCTCGGCGGCGAGCAGGTGCCCGGACTTGCCCGGCCCGACCACCGCCGTGCGCGCAGCGACGTCGACCCGGCATTCGTCGAGCCCGGACAGGTCCAGCAACAGCCCACCGTCGCGTACGTGGTTGCCCGCCCAACTGTGCCCGCCGGAGCGTACGCCGACCGCCCAACCCTCACGTTTGGCGCGACGAACCGCGGCCACCACGTCCTCGACCGTCGCGGCGAGGACGACCGCCTCGGGGTAGCGGTCGGGCACGAACGCGTTCCACATGGTCGCGCGCCGGGCGGCGTCGTACCCGGCGTCGGTGCGGTCGAGCCACTCGGGCTCTGCGGTGACGGCCATCGGCGGTCCTCTCTGTTCGCCCGAGCCGAGCCCGACCGTACTCTATTTTGTAATCACCTGACAACTATTGTTGTTATGATGGTTCCGTGGACGAGCCGACCCCGACGCGCCGACCCCGCGGCAGACCGCGGACGCTGTCCGACGACGAGATCTTCGAAGCGGCCCTCAGCCTCTTCGCCGAACGCGGTTTCGACGGCGTCTCCATGCGCGAGCTCAACCGGCGGCTCGGGGTCAGCCCGGCGATGCTCGCCCGGCGATTCGCCACCAAGGAAGCGCTCTGGGAGGCCGTCGTCGTCGACGCCTTCGTGACGCAGCACGACACGCTCCGCGCAGCGGCGCTGGACGCGATCGTCGGCATCGACGACGACCTGGACCGGTTCGAGGCACTCGTCGCGACCTTCATCGAGCTCGCCGGCGAGCGCCCCGAGTTGCAGCGCGTGATCAACCACGAAGCCTGTCAGGACACAGCTCGCACAGACTTCCTGTACCAGCGCGCCGTGGCGCCGCTGATGGCGGAGATCCGCCCCCTCGTCGACGAGCTCACCGCCTCGGGCCTGCTGACGCCGGTCACGGACCGGGAGTTGTTCTTCCTGATCGCCAACGGCGCGGCGTCGGTGCACGCGCTCGCTCCGTTGTCGCAGTGCTTCGACGCCCCCGACGGACCGCTCGATCCCGCTGCGTACGCCGCACGAGCGGCGCATGTCATCGTCGCCGGCATGCGATCCACGTCACACGGGACCTCCGCCTCGTCGTCTCGTTGATACTGCGAGGGAAACACCTGGAGAGGGAGCACCATGTCCAACCACACCCGCAGCGCACTCGTCGCCGTCGCCGGTCTCGCCGCCGCCGCAACCACGGTCGTCGCGCCTGCCACGGCGCACGCCGCGACGTCGCCGATCGACAGCCCGTTCTACCAGTACACCGGCACGACGCCGCTGAAGGACCTCGCGCCGGGCACGGTGCTCAAGACCCGCACCGTCAACTACTCCATCCAGGGGCTCTCGCTGCCGCTCAAGGCCGTGCAGGTGCTCTACCGCACCCGCAACCAGGTCGGCCAGGCTGTCACCGGCGTCACCACGATCGTCCACCCGCTGACCGGGGGCGGCGGGTCGAAGGTGCTGTCCTACCAGTCGTTCTACGACTCGCTCAACCCCGCCGACGAGCCCTCGGCCGCCATCGCGGGGGGTTCCGGCATCGGCCCGGGTGCCGCCGACGCCGAGACCGCGATCTTCGCGCCCGCCCTGCTGGCCGGCTACACGATCAACATCCCGGACACCGAGGGCCAGAAGGCGGACTTCGCCGCCGGTCCGGAGTACGGCATGGTCACCCTCGACTCGTTGCGCGCCATCACCAGGACGACCGCGACCGGCGTCACGAAGAACGCGAAGTTCGGCCTGGTGGGCTACTCCGGCGGCGCCATCGCCAGCGAGTGGGCCGCCGAGAAGGCGCCGAAGTACTCCCCCGGCGTGGCCAAACACATCGTCGGCACCGCCATCGGCGGCGTCTTCGTGGACCCGGCGCACAACCTGCACTACGTCGACGGCTCGACCGTGTGGGCGGGCGTCATCCCGATGGCGCTGATCGGTATCGCCCGCTCGTTCCACATCAACCTGACGCCGTACCTCAGCACGTACGGCAAGTCGCTGATGAAGAAGTTGCAGAAGGCGCCGATCTCGGCGGTCCTCGGCCAGTACCTCGGTCTGACCTGGAAGAAGTTGGCGAAGCCGCAGTACGCCGTCCCGGAGACGGTGGCCCCCTACGTGAAGGTCGCCAACCAACTGACCATGGGCCGCTTCGGCACCCCGAGCGCTCCCATGCTGATCGGGCAGGGCACCGGCGGTCTCATCGAGGGCACCAAGCCGAGCAAGCAGTACGGCGCGGGTGACGGCGTGATGGTGGCCGGAGACGTGCGCAGCCTGGCCCGCGAGTACTGCTCCCGCGGCGTGAAGGTGAAGTACCAGCAATATGCACTCTCGCACTTCACCTCGGTGCCGCAGTGGTTGCCGACGGCGTACACGTGGCTGATCGATCGGTTCAACGGCAAGGCCGCGCCGAGCACCTGCGGAAAGATCGCCAAGGGCAACTCCCTGGCCCCGATCAAACTGCAGAAGTAGCTCCCGCGCTCACGACAACGAGTAGTCGACCCACACGTCGCCGCCTGCGGCGGCGTGCAGGGCCGAGTTCTGATCGCCGGCACGGGGCACGGCGAACGTCGAACCCGCCTGTTCACAGGCGCTCGCCGCTTCGGTGAAGGCGACCGGCGTCGCTGTCACGGTCCACGTGCTCCCGTCGAAACACGCGGCCGGATGCGTGTCCGTGCACGGAGCAGCGACCCACCGGCCGTCGGTCCCGCGTTGCAGGGCGCACCGGCCCGCGGTGGCGCTCGGCTCGTCGGGCGCCCAACTCCACAGGGTCGCCTGGATGCGGCCGTCCTCGGGCAGCAGTTGGTCGAGCCCGAACAGGTTGACGCCGCAGTCGGTCATCTCCTGCACCTTGGTCGGCGTGAGCGCCTCGGGGTCGGCCGGCTTGCGTGTGGGATCGAGCAGCGCGGACACAAGGGTGGAGTCCTCGAAGTAGCGCACCATCTCGGAGTCGTAGACGCCCGCGCCGTAGCTCGCGTCGCAAGCCGGGTACGCCTGGTAGCCCGAGGTGCTGCCGCTCTCGACGTGGCTCGCGTTCCAGTCGAAGACGTCCGCGGACCAGCCCGGCGCGCAGGAGCCGACGATGACCACCTGGGCGCCCGCGGCCCGGACGCCGTCCCGCGAGACGTCGGTGGGCATGGGTGTACATCCGTTGGCGGCGCGATCGGAGGCCTTCGGACGGTAGATCAGGCTGCTGCCGTCGGGACGGCGCAGCACGCTGTCGAGGGTGTCGATGGTCGATGCGTACGCCGCGGGCTTGCCCATCTCGTCCTCGAGGTAGAGCAGGATCACCTGGCTCGGATGTGCGTTGAGCCAGGTCGCGACCTCGGGCAGGACCGCACTGAACAGCGGCTCGGTGGTGCAACCGAGGTCGAGCTGGCTGGGGCTCTCGCCGTGACAGACGGCGACCGCGCGCTGACCGAGTTTGCCGAGCTGGGGGATGTAGTGCAGGTCCAGCTCGATCGCGCGGACGTCGATGTCGAGTTGCTGGGTCAGCGAAAGCTGCTGATTGGAGTCGGCGTGCGAGATCGTGAAGGTGTCGGCCAGGCTGTTGAACGAGTTGTGGGTGCCGATCCACTGCGCCTCGTCGAACGGCAGCGAGTCGCCGAGGGCGTACTGGAACTGTGCGGTCTGGTGCACCCACGACTGCAGGTACGCGTCGGTGGCCGCCTGCGTCACCCGGTGCGCGAGGGGCAGCGTGCACTTCGTGTCGGCCACGCCCGCGCGTCGGCACTCGGCGGCGACCGCGTCGACGGTCTTGTTGAGCGCGATGCAGGGGATCGCGATCGGGCTCACCGAGTCGCAGGCCGCGGTCGGCGACGGCGGCGTCGGAGTCTCGCCGGCGGCACCGGCGGGCCCCGTCGCGACCATCGCGAGACTCACCACGCTCGCCGCCGCTGTCGCAAGTACTGCTGTCCGTCGTCGCCACGCTCGCCACATCACGACCGTTCAACGCAGCAGCCGGGCTCGGGGCTATGGTCGGGAGCGTGGCGAAGCCGAAGGTCCGGGTGCGGCGGGCGTACGACGCCCCGTCGCCCGACGACGGCCGGCGCGTCCTCGTGGACCGGCTCTGGCCACGCGGACTCAGCAAGGAACGGGCCGGCTTCGACGAGTGGTGCAAGACCGTCGCGCCGTCGACCGAGCTCCGGAAGTGGTATTCGCACGACCCTGACAAGTTCGAGGAGTTCACCCACCGCTACCGCGACGAACTCGAGAGCGACGCGGAACAGTCCGCCGCGCTGGCGCACCTCCGTGAGCTCGCCGCGAAGGGTCCGCTCACCCTCATCACGGCGAGCAAGCGCAGCGACATCAGTGAGGCGACGGTGCTCGCCACGCTCCTCACGTCATAGCTGCGCGCGCCCAGGTGTCCCAGTCGGGGCCGCGGACGAGCGCACCCGGACCCGGGAGCACCGAGCCGCCCGCCATGCTCGCCGGGGCGGCCACGGCCTCGACCTCGATGTCGTCCCCGCGGAGGGCGACCAGGCGGCGTACGAGATCGGCGACCCGCTCGCGCCTCGGGCCGGCGATCTCGACGACATCGGGACCGTCGGTCACCGACATCTCGAACAGTTGTCGCGCCACCTCGGCCGAGTCGACCGGCTGCGTCGGCCAGTCCATCACCGCCGCCTTCGACCCGTCGAGCGAGCGTTGCAGGATCTGCCCGGGGAATTCGTGGAACTGCGTCGCCCGCAAGACCTGCGGGCCGGGCGCGTGCTCGAGTGTGGTGCGCTCGTGGGCGAACGTCGCGGCGTACCAGCCGTAGTCCTGGCTCTGCTCCGCGCCGACGATCGACAGTACGACGGTGCGGCGCGCGCCCGCCTCGTGAGCGGCCCGGGCGAGGTTCGTGGCCACCGTCGTGAAGAAGTCGGTCGCTGCCGCAGTGTCCATCGACGGCGACCGGGTGACGTCGACCAGAGCCGCGACGCCGTCGAGCCGACCATCAAGGGCACCCTCCTGCGTCAGGTCCACGCCGTGCGCGCGGCTGAGCTCGACGACGTCGTGCCCCGCCGCGCGAGCGAGTCGTACGATCTGCGATCCGATCAGACCGGACGCTCCGGCGACCGCGATCACGCTGCCTCGATCCGGGTCCATGGATCCGAGGGTAGGCGGGTCGTCAACGATCGACGACGGCTGCGATCTGGCGCACCTGGGCGGTCAGCCGCTCCACGGTCGCCTCCTTCGGATCGGTGAGGCGCAGGCGCAGCAACTCTCCCCCGGAGGCCTGGACCATGCGGGCGGTGTATTCGGGGTCGGGCATGCCCGGAAAGGCCTTCTCGAGCTCGGCCCGCAGGAAGTCGCGGACCACCGCCTGTGACTGCGCCAGTCGTTCGTGGAGTTCCGGCGGCGCCCCCTGCGGCGGCACGAGGAAGAGGCGCCACGTCGCCGGATGCTCGTCGATCGCTCGCAGGATTCCGATGAAGGCGCTGATGAACGGGTTCTGCTCGTCGGAGGTCGGCCGCGACGTCGCCTCAGCGAACTGCACGCCGGCACGAGCCCGCTCCCGATCGATCAACGCGACGAACACCCCGGCCAGATCACCGAACTGCTGATAGAGCACCGGCCGGGTCACCCCGGCCTCCTCCGCGATCCGGCCCGGCGTCGCCGCATGAAAACCCTCGGAGTCGACGATCGCGTGGGTGACGTCGAGGATCTGTTCGCGGCGCGCAGCACCGGTCAGCCGCGTGCGGGCCGTCACGTCCGTCGCCATGTTTGACAGCATAACTTACAACGTGTCAGTCTACTACTGACACCTTGAAAGTTAGGTTCTCATGACCAGCCACCATCCCGAGCTCATCGACCGCGTGCACTCCCAGCGCGACCTTCAGCCCGCGCTCTACGGACGCCTCGACTTCGACACGCCGCCGTTCCGGTTCACCGTCGATCCAGCGGTGGAGTCCGCACTCCCGTCCTGGGTCGCCGACCGTGCGCCCTACCTCGCCGACGAGCGGCTTGTCGAACTGATGCGCACGGCCACGATGCTCGGCGACGTCGTGGCCGACCCGTACGCATCGTTGGTGGAGACGTACGGCGTGCCCGGCCTGATCCGGATGCTCAAGACCGCCTGCAGGGACGGCATCGACGCCGTCCCGGACGCGCCGGCGGAGCTCAAGGACTTCATCGCGGTGATGGAGACGGTTCCCGAGTGGGTCGACATGGGCCTCGTCGAGCAGGGTGCCCGCGCCTCCCGCACCGCGGCGGCGTTCCTCTCTCCCTTCGTCACTCGCGGCGCGTTCCTCGGTACCTTCATCAACACGTACGCCGCGCTGCCGATGGCGGTCACCGGCGCTCTCTCGGGTCGGCGCGCGGCCGTACGCGTCAACGAGACCACCAGCTTCTTCGCGGTGACCACCTTGCCCGGCGCCCTCGACAGGCACGGACCCGGCCTCGAGGCCGCCGCGATGGTGCGGCTGATGCACTCGATGGTGCGGGTCAACGCGCTGCAACGCGGGCGCAACTGGGACGCGGGGGTCTACGGAATGCCGATCCCCCAGGTCGACCAGATGCCCGCGGGGATGATCAACATGTACCTCATTGCGACGATGGCCCGGCGCCAGGGGCGCACCGAGTTCACCCGCCGGGAGCGCGCGGTCCTCGAGTTCACCCGCTATCGCGCATACCTGCTCGGTCTCCCCGAGGAGTTGTTGCCGACGACGCCCCAGGGCGTGGTCGACGTCTTCCACGCGCGGGCAGCGACCCTGCGCGACGACTTCACCGACGAGATCTCGGGTGAGCTGGTCCGCTCGACGATGAACGCCTATCTCCGGCCCGGCCACAGCCGGTTCGACCGCACTGCGGACTCCGTCGAGCGCAGCGTCAGCAAGTTCGCCTTCGTCCGCGCGTTCTGCAACGGCGACGAGGCGAAGGCCGCCACGATGAGCGTCACGATGACCGTCGGGGATCGGGTGCGGGTCGCGCTGGCCGGTCCGTTCATCATGGGCCGATTCATCCTCATCGCCCGCGCGTACCGGCGCCCGGCGCTGCGGGCACTCTGCGATCGCTACACGATCAGGACGCTGCACAAGCGGCTCGCGACGTACGGCGTACCGGAGTTCACCACCGACGCCAAGCATTACCCGTACCGCTGAGGGTTCCAACGGCGTTCACCCGCCGTTCACCTGCGTCACCCCGGGCCGCCACCTGCGCTGCCTAACGTCACGCAACGTGAGAGAGAACAAGACAATCCAAGTACGGCGCAACAGCCGCCGAATCCTGACCACCACCGCCGTCGCCGCGGTCCTCGGCGTGGCTGTCTCCGCATGCGGAGCCTCCAACGAGACCGCCGACACCGCCGCCACCAAGACCGGCGGCCTCAGCGGCACCCTGAACGGCGCCGGTTCGAGCGCCCAGCAGGCCGCCCAGGACGCCTGGCGCTCCGCCTTCCAGCAGGCCAACTCGGGCGTCACCATCAACTACGACCCGAGCGGCTCGGGCGCCGGTAGGGAGCAGTTCATCTCCGGCGGGTCCGACTTCGCCGGCTCCGACTCGGCCCTCGACGCGAGTGCCGGCGAGATCGCCGGCGCCAAGAAGCGCTGTGGCGCCGACGCGATCGAGGTCCCCGACTACGTCAGCCCGATCGCGGTCGTCTACAACGTCCCCGGCGTCTCCGACCTGAAGCTCGACGCCAAGACGCTGGCCGAGATCTTCGCCGGCAAGATCACCACCTGGGACGACCCGGCGATCGCCGCGCTCAACAAGGGCAAACTGCCGAGCACCCGGATCACCCCGGTGCACCGGTCGGACTCCTCGGGCACGACGGACAACTTCACCGACTACCTGCACCAGGCCGGTCAGGGCGCGTGGACCGCCGAGCACAGCAGCGACTGGCCGCTCAAGTCCGGCGAGGGCGCCAACCAGACCTCGGGGATGGTCGCGGCCGTGAAGGCGGGCGCGGGCACCATCGCGTACGTCGACAACAGCCAGGCCGGTGACCTCCAGGTCGCCTCGATCAAGGTCGGCAAGGCGTACGTGAAGCCGTCCGCGGCGGGCGCCGCCAAGGCGCTCTCGGTCTCGCCGCTCGAGAAGGGCCGTCCGGCCTCGGACATGGCGGTCGCGGTCGACCGGGCCACCACCGAGCCCGGCGCGTACCCGCTGATGCTCACCTCCTATCTCATCGCCTGCCCGACCTACTCGGCCGACAAGGTCGACCTCGTCAAGGGCTACCTCGCCAGCATCGTCAGTGCTGCCGGCCAGCAGGCCGCGGCCCAGGCCGCCGGATCCGCTCCGCTGCCGGCGAACCTGCAGAAGCAGGCCGCCGACCTGATCGACTCGATCAAGGCGAGCTGACCAAGCGATGAGTTCGAACGTGTTGACCCGATCGACCGGGCAGCGCCCGGGCGATCGGGTCTTCACAGGCACGACCCGCACCGCCGGGGCGATCATCCTCGCCGCCCTGGCGGGCGTGGTCGTGTTCCTCACCGTCGAAGGAATCCCTGCGCTCAAGGCCGGGCCCCTCGACCTCCGCGGTCACGACAACATCGTCGCGTACCTGTGGCCGCTGGTCTTCGGCACCGTGTTGGCCGCCTTCCTCGCCATGGTCGTCGCGACCCCGCTGAGCATCGGCGTCGCCCTCGCTGCGTCGCACTTCGCGCCACGGCCGATCGGCAGGATCATCGGCTATCTCATCGACCTGCTCGCCGCGATCCCCAGCGTCGTGTACGGCCTCTGGGGCATCGGCGTGCTCGGGCCGCACCTGGTGCCCGTCTACCGGTGGCTCGGCGAGCACCTCTCGTGGCTGCCCTTCTTCGCCGGCCCGGTCTCCCCGACCGGTCGGACCATCCTGACGGCTGCTCTGGTGCTGGCGATCATGGTGCTCCCGATCGTCACCGCGATCGCGCGGGAGATCTTCATCCAGACCCCTCCGCTCCAGGAGGAGGCGGCGCTCGCGCTCGGTGCCACGCGGTGGGAGATGGTCCGCATGGCCGTCCTGCCGCACGCCCGTTCGGGCCTGGTCTCGGCGGTGATGCTCGGCCTCGGCCGCGCCCTCGGGGAGACGATGGCCGTCGCCATGGTGCTCTCCGCGACCGGCGTGATCACCTTCGACCTGACCTCGAGCACCAACCCCTCGACGATCGCGGCGAACATCGCCCTCAACTTCCCCGAGTCCAGCGGACTCTCGGTCAACGCCCTCATCGCCAGTGGCCTGGTGCTGTTCGCGCTGACCTTCCTCGTCAACGCGGCGGCCCGTGCCGTCGTCGCCTCCAGCGCAAGGAGCAACCGCCGATGACCGATGTCCTCTACGAGCCGGTCAGCATCCCCTTCGCCCGCCTCGTCGTCCGCACCAAGCGGTTCAACCGGCGCGCCGTCGTCGACCGGATCGCGACGTTCCTCGTGTGGGGCGCGCTCGCGATCGCCCTGGTGCCGCTGATCTCGCTGCTTCAGCAGGTGGTCTCCCACGGGGCCGGCCAGATCGATGGCGAGTTCCTGACCTGGTCGATGCGCAACGTCGTCGGCAGCGGCGGCGGGATCTACCACGCCATCGTCGGCACCGTGCTCATCACCGCCGCAGCCGCCGCCATCTCCGTCCCGCTCGGGTTGCTCGCCGCCATCCACGTCGTCGAATACGGCGGGCGCGGCGCCGCCTGGCTGCGCTTCTTCGTCGACGTCATGACCGGGATCCCCTCGATCGTCGCCGGCCTGTTCGCGTACGC
>DASVMH010000255.1:0-5671 GCA_036384455.1 Marmoricola sp.
CAGCGCCAGCACATCCCGGTGTGGCTCTCGCTGATCCTCGTGCTGCTCGTCGTGGCGCCGCTCGTCGGGATCGCGGTGGAGCGCTTCGTCGCCCGCGGGCTCGGGGCCGCTCCGGTCGGGGTCTCCCTCGTGGTGACCGTCGGGCTGCTGGTCGGCCTCATCGGCCTGGCCCAGCAGATCTGGCCGGCGCAGGCACGCAACCTGCCGCAATTCTTCAACGGCCACTCGTTGTCGCTGGGCAGCGTGCAGATCACCTGGCACGAGCTGCTCACCATCGTGCTCTCCGGCGTGGTCGCAGGTGCCCTGTACCTCCTCCTCACCCAGACCCGGGTCGGCACTGCGATGCGGGCCAGCGTCGACAACGCCGAGTTGCTGCGGCTCTACGGCGGGCGGCCGCAGTTCGTCGCCGCCCTGGCGTGGGCGGTCGGGATGTCGCTCGCCGCGCTCGCCGGGATCCTGCTGACGCCGGTGATCGGGCTGCAGTATTACGACCTGACCCTGCTGGTCATCAGCGCGTACGCCGCGGCGATGCTCGGCCGGCTGCGCAGTCTCCCGCTGACGTACGCCGGCGCGATGATCCTCGGTCTGCTGCAGTCCTATGCGGTCGGCTACCTACCCGGCACCGGCGACCTCAGCGGCCTGCGCGCGGTGATGCCGACACTGTTCCTCTTCGCGGTCATCGTGCTCGTGCCGCAGGCGCCCTTGCGGATCGGTCAGGTCAAGGGTCTGCTGGCCGCGCCGGTGCCCAGCGCCCGCAAGGCGGGTGCCTGGGGCGCCGGTCTGGTGCTGGTGTCGATGCTCTTCATCGTCTTCCTCTCCGACGCCAGCCTGCTCAACCTGGGCACCGCCGTGACGTACGGCATCGTGATGCTCTCCCTGGTGCTGCTGACCGGATACGGCGGCCACGTCTCGCTCGCCCAGATCACGTTCGCCGGGGTCGGGGCGCTGGCGTACTGCAAGCTCGATGAGCCCAACCTCGTCGGCATCGTCCTGGCCACCCTCATCGCGGCCGGCGTCGGTGCCGTCGTCGCGCTGCCCGTGCTGAGGCTGACCGGCCTTTACCTCGCACTCGCGACGCTCGCCTTCGCGGAACTGATGGACAAGCTGATCTTCGCCGCGTCGTGGGCCTTCCAGACCGGGGGCACGCTGTCGGCGAAACGACTGTCCATCCTCGGCTGGCAGGTCTCGGACCTGGGGACCTACGTCTTGTTGATGATGGTCGTCTTCGTCCTCGTCGGGCTCGCCGTGCTGATGTTGCGGCGAGGGCCGCTCGGGCGCGTGCTCATCGCCACGCGCGACAGTCAGGCGGCCTGCGGCACGTTGGGGCTGGACCTGCGCTGGTTCCGGGTCGGACTCTTCGCCGCGTCCGCGGGGATCGCGGGTCTGGGGGGTGCTCTGTTCGCGGGCCTCAGGGGCACTGTGGGTGCCCAGGACTTCCAGTTCTTCAACAGTTTGACGCTGCTCCTGGCCGCGGTCGTCTTCGGCGTCACCTCGGTGACGGGGGCGATGCTCGGCGGCTTGTTCCTCATGTATCTGCCGGTCGCTCAGTCCGAGCATCCGGGGATTGCGGGCCTGCTCTTCGCCGTGTTGGGCTTCGGCGCGGTCGCGCTCGGTCGGGACCCCAACGGTCTGGCCAACCGGCTCTTCGGGTTGAGGCCATGGCTGGAGGGCACCGTCTATCCGCAGTTGGCCCGACGCTTCCCTGGAATGGCGCTCGACAAGCGCGACAATGGGGTGGGGTCTCCTGAGGACCTGGTCGGCGACGCCGAGGAGGTGAGCGAGCATGTCCCAACTACGGGTTGAGGACGTCACCGTGCAGTTCGGCGGCGTGACCGCGGTCGACCACGCGAGCTTCTCGATCGAGGAGGGCTCCGTCACGGGCCTGATCGGTCCCAACGGCGCGGGCAAGACCACCTGCTTCAACGTGATCACCGGCCTGCAGAAGCCCACGAGCGGCAAGGTGATCTTCGATGGTCACGACATCACCCGCATGGTCGTCAACCGCCGCGCGCGCAAGGGCATCGGCCGCACCTTCCAACGCCTCGAGGCGTTCGGCTCGTTGACGGTGCGGGAGAACGTCCGCACCGCTCTCGACATCCACTGCGGCGTCCGCGGGTTCCGCAGCTCGACCAAACTCAAGGCCGACGCACTGCTGCAACGTGTCGGCATCCTCGACTACGCCGACTACCGTGCCGACTCGATCCCGACCGGGACCGCTCGTCTGCTCGAGCTCGCGCGAGCGCTCGCGTGCGAGCCGAAGCTGCTGCTGCTCGATGAGCCCTCGTCGGGTCTCGACGAGCAGGAGACCGCCGACTTCGGGCGGCTGCTGCTCGATCTCGCCTCCGAGGGGCGGACCGTGCTGATGGTCGAGCACGACATGGACCTGGTGATGTCGGTGTGCAGCACCCTGCACGTCCTCGACTTCGGGCAGGTGATCGCCTCGGGTGCACCCGAGGTCATCCGCAACGACGCGCACGTGCAGCGCGCGTACCTCGGCTACGTCGAGGAGGCGTCCTGACATGAGTGTGCCCATCCTCGAAGCCGTCGGTGTCCGCGCTGCGTACGGCCAGATCGAGGTGCTGCGCGGGGTCGACCTGCGCGTGCCGAAGGGTGCGGTGGTCGCGTTGCTCGGGCCCAACGGCGCCGGCAAGTCGACGTTCCTCAAAGTCGTCAGCGGACAGATGCAGCAGACCGCCGGAGACATCCACATGGCCGGTGTCAGCGTGCGCGGCGCGCGGCCCGAGGAGTTGGCGCGCGTGGGTCTGACGACCGTGCCGGAGGGCCGCAGTGTCTTCCCCAACCTCACCGTCGAGGAGAACCTCCAACTGATGTCGTACGCCGGGGTGGCAGCCCCGCAGGTGCTGGACACGGCGTACTCCTACTTCCCGCGGTTGCACGAGCGGCGTTACCAGCTGGCCGGCACGATGTCCGGTGGTGAACAGCAGATGCTCGCGCTCGCGCGAGCCCTGACCTCCGACCCAGCGCTGCTGCTCCTCGACGAGCTGTCGATGGGTCTCGCGCCGATCATCGTCGAGGAGCTCTACGACACCGTCGCGCAGATCGCGCAGTCGGGAGTGTCGGTGCTCGTGGTGGAGCAGTTCGCCCGCACCGCGCTGCGGATCTCCGACTATGCCGCGGTGATGACCGGAGGTCGGGTGGTGGCCACGGGCGAGCCCGACGAGATCCGGTCGATCATGACCGACGTGATGCTGGGAGGTGGTGCCGCATGAGGCCGAGGAGCCCCCGCGTAGGTACGCCGAGGTACGAGGTGTGCCGGAGCGAGGCACCGCAGGGCGAATGCGAAGGAGGTGCCGCATGAGGCCGAGGAGCCCCCGCGTAGGTACGCCGAGGTACGAGGGGTGCCGGAGTGAGGCACCGCAGGGCGAATGCGAAGGAGGCACCGCATGAGGCCGAGGTACATTTCGACGGCCGCTGTGGCAGGAGCGGTGCTGGCGCTGCCGATGCTGGTGGGCGGGCCCTCCTTCGCCGACGACACCTCGACGCCGGCGCCGCAGGCGTACGGCGGGTTCACCACCGACGCGACCGCGACGCCGCTGCGCATCGAGTTCTATGAGCCCGCGATCCCGATCCCGGCGAGCCCGCAGTTGGAATTCAACTTCTCCTACAGCCACGTCGAGGGTTCGAGCGGCCCGGCGTCCAAGGCCCGTGTCTCGGCGATGTGGCCCGGTTCCCCGGTGGGTGAGGGCCTGAAGACGTTCGTGACCCAACTCGGGCTGCCTGAGGCGCTCGCCGCCAACGGCTACCCGGTCCAGGCGAACGCCCAGAGCCCCGGAGATCCGTCCTCGGCCAGCCAACAGTTCTTCCCGGGGATGGTCGGCACGGCCAAGGCGGACGACGACGGCGCGGTCGCCCGCACCGGATACGGCCTGTCGGGCTCGGTGGCCGGCGACGACACGGGCTCGTCGGGCAACGCCGCGAACAACTCCTCGGGGGTCAACGGCCTCAAGAACACCCTCAAGGACGGTGACCTCTCATCTCTCGGTGCGCTGCTCGGTGGCGGCACCCAGAAGAGCAGTGCTGACGACGGATCCGGTTCCAATCCCCTCGGGGCGCTGAGCTTGTTGGTCGACCCCGGCGGCATGAGCAGCAGCAGCCGGACCTCCTACACCGCCGACTCGGTGACCTCGAAGGCGACCAGTCAGCTCGGAGCGGTCGCGCTGCTCGGCGGCATCGTGAAGATCGACGGCTTCACCTCCACCTCGACGACGACGAGTTCGCTGTCCGGTGCGACCTCGGTGCAGAAGGAGAACTTCGGAGGGTTGACGATCGCGGGCACGCCGTTCGAATTCACCTCCGACGGCATCGAGGCGGCAGGCACCAAGACGGCGATCCCCGGACTCTCCGACAACCCGGTCAAGGCGCTGAAGTCGTTGGGTATCAGCATCGACGTCGCGACACCGACCAAGTCCGTGAAGGGCTCGGTGGCCAGTTCGGCACTCGCCGGTCCGACGATCACGATCGACACCCAGCCGGTCCTCAAGCTGCTCTCGCTCGACAAGCTCCCCCTGGCGGGTCTCATCAACAAGCTGCCCGATTCGGCCGGCCAGGCCAAGGGTCTGCTGCTCGCCGCGCTGCAGGCGCATCCCAAGATCGTGCTCAAGTTGGGCGCCGTGAGCAGTGACGCGCAGACGGTCGCCGGGATCGACCTCGGTGGCGGCGGTGGCGGCACGCCGTCGAGTTCGTCCTCGCCCTCGCCCGCGGCCGGCAACGTGGGCGACACCGGCAGCACCGGTGACCTCGGGTCGGGCACGCCCGACGCGACCGCGGCCGGAGCAACCGCGCCGGTCAACGCGGACATCACCCCGACCAGTGGGGTGCCCGGACTGCCGCCGCTGGGCAGCGTGCCCGGCATGTTGATGGTGGGCGCGATCGCCCTTGCCGCCGGCGTCGGCTGGTGGCTGCGCAACGGCGTCGCTGCGGTGTTCGGTGGCGGCGAATCCTGTTCCCACGGCCTCCCCTCAGGTCTCCCCGACCTGCGAAAGGTGTGACCCACGATGACGTCCATGGACTCGACCCAGAGCATCCCGGCCGTACCCCCGCACCAGCAGGTGCCGCAGCAACCACCGGCCCAGCCGCGCCTCGCCCCTCGGGCGTTGCCGCGTGCCACCGGTGGCGACGGCATCGCGCCACTGCGCGGCGACAACGCGCAGTTGCTGCACCTGGTGCTCTTCGTGGCCGGGGCGGTGCTGCTGCCGCTGGGGCTCGTCGTGATCGGGCTCGGTTGGTACGGCGTCGCGCACACCGCGTACGACTACGACCAGCGGGCCTACATGATGTCGGGTGGCTTCCTCGGCGTGGCGATCACGATCTGCGGCGGCTTCCTCTACTTCGGCGCATGGATGGCCCGGCAGGCCGCTGATCAGAAGCAGGCGTCGAAGAGACTCGCGGACACGCTGCTGATCCTCGCGGACGTCGTCGCCCACTCGGCGGCAGCGCAGGCCGCCGCGCCGCCGCAGGTGGCACCCGCGGCACCGGCACAACCGGCTCCCCAACACGTACGCCCGACCGCACCTCCGCCGCCGCCGACACCGGCAGCGCAGCGCGATCCCGGGTCGATCCTGGTCACCGCGGGCAGCGGTACCACGCTGCATCGCGCCGACTGCGATCTGCTCGTCGGCCGCGACGACCTCCAGCCCGCGGGGCCCGGCCG
>DASVMH010000256.1:0-2168 GCA_036384455.1 Marmoricola sp.
CAGCCCTCGACATCGGAGGCGCACACGTGCAACCGCGTGCGCGCGAGCACATCGGCCTTCGTCGGCTCGTCGAGGAAGCCGTGCAATGTCACGTGCTTCTCGACGTCGAGTTCGCGGACCAACTCCGCGAGTGCGGCCGACTCCGGGCCGGCGCCGACGACGTCGAGGTGCAGCATGGGCCGCACCGCGACCAGTGCCGCGACCGCGCGTACGACCATGTCGACGCGCTTGTGCGGCGAGAGTCGTCCGACGACGGCGATCCGGTCGATCGTGTCGTCAGGGTGGACAGTGCGTTCGAGCGGAGCGGAACTGCCGTTGACCAGGACCTCGACCGGTCCGCTCCAGCCGAGTTGCCGGGCCATCTCGAGTCTGGTCGACTCCGAGACCGCGACCGCACGGGAGTCCCGATAGACCCGTGGCATCACGCGGCCCTCGAGGACCCGGCCGAGTCCGGCCACCGGCCGCGGGAAGTAGGTCGCGAACTGCTGTTGGTGCACGTGATGCATCAACAGCGTCACCTTGGCGGGATCGCCGACCCACAGCGGACTGAAGACGGGGATGCCTGCCTCGGCGTCGATGACGGCATCGATATGCGTGCGGTGGCGGGCCAGGAACCCGGCGGCGAAGGCGTAGAAGCCGAACCGGCCGCCGCCACGGCGCACGTGGATGCCCTCCCGGGTCTGCCGACGCGCCTGGCCCGGCTCGCGGGCGGTCACGAACCAGACCTGCGCACCCGCGGCGACCAACGCCCGAGAGAACTCCCAGGCGTACCGCTCGGCACCGCCGGCCATCGAATGGTCCGGGTCGCGCCAGTTCACCACCACGACGGAGCGGCCCTTGAGAATCCCGCTCATGCCTCGACCGCCATCTCGAGCCCGAGATCCGGGGCCGGCATCTCGGGGACCGGCCGCGGCGCACCGGCCCCCGAGGTCCTCAGCCGCCAGCCGATCGCAGCGAGGTCGGTGAAACTGCGCAGCCCGTGGCGTGCCGGACGGAACGTCGAGCCGGGCACGTCGACCCAGGCGACGGGGAACTCCACGATCCGTGCGCCGGAACGACGAGCACGTGCGAGCACCTCGACGTCGAAGCTGAACCCGGTCGTCCGGGTGCTCGCGAGCACGGAGCGCGCGATGTCGCCACGCATCACCTTGAAGCCGCACTGGGTGTCGACGACGTCGGGCACCAAACGGGCGGCCAGGTGTCGGTAGCAGCGCGCTCCCACAGCCCGCACCGCGCTGTGCCGCCCGGTCGTCACCGCGCCGGTCACCCCGCGCGACCCGATCGCGACATCGGCACCGCCGATCACGAGGTCCGCGGCCACGCCCAATGCATGCAGATCCGTGGCGCCGTCGGCGTCCATGAACCCGACATAGGCGTCGTCGGTGACCGCGATGCCGGCGCGTACGGCTGCACCCTTGCCGCGCACGTCGCAGCCGACCACGTACACCGGCAGCGCGCGCGAAGCGGCCCGCCGGGCGCACTCAGCGGTGCCGTCGGTGCTGGCGTTGTCGACGACGATCACCTCGACGCCGCCCGGAACGGGCTCGGCGGCGAGGTGGCGCCTCAGCGCGACGAGCGTACGTGGCAGCCTCGCGGCCTCGTTGTACGCAGGAATGATGAGTTGCATGTCTGACGGCCCTCCCAAACCACAGGCATGAGCGCGCCCCTCCGGGCGCGGTGCTGCGGTGGCCGTCAGTTGTCGGCGTAGCTGTACAACTTGCTCTGGGGTACGCCGTGCGACGACCCTTGGTAGACCGAGACTCCACCCACGGTGGCGGCTGCTGCCACCACTGCCCCGATGCCGAGGCCGATCAGAACATTGATCATTTCACTTCCCTCCCCGAAAGCGTGACGAACATTACCCTGACTTGCGCCGGATTGCGCAAACGCTCCCGATCATCAGCGCGGCGGCGAGAAGATCTCCGGCGAGCACCGGCACCCGCGCGGGCCGGTCACGGACCGAGGCCGGGGGCGCCGACGGAGAGCCCAGATCGATCACCGCCAGGTCTCCGGAGTCGAAGATGGCGCGTTCCTCGATGTCGTAGGGGACCCCCACGCCGTTGCCGCGCTCCACCAGCACGAAGCGCACCCCGAGGCGACGTAGGGCAGGGATCGGCCGGTGCCCCGAGAGCGCGGCCCCGACCTCGGCGAGGTAGGGCTCCTCCCCC
>DASVMH010000257.1:0-2620 GCA_036384455.1 Marmoricola sp.
ATGTAGGCGATGAAGACGGGGACGATGAACAGGACCATCTCGACGAACCCGAAGACCGCCATCTGGTCGAAGGCGACCGCGATCGGGTAGAGGAAGACGATCTCGATGTCGAAGACGATGAACAGCATCGCCACGATGTAGTAGCGGATCGGGAAGCGGCCGCCGCCGACCGGCTGCGGGGTGGGCTCGATGCCGCACTCGTACGCGTCGGCCTTCGCGCGGTTGTAGCGCTTGGGCCCGACCTGCGAGCTCATGATCACCGAGCCGACCGCGAAGAGGGTCGCCAGGATCACCAGAGCCAGGACCGGTGCGTATAGATGCATCTCACCCTCCAAGCCTTGTCGCTCGTGAGCATGTGAACTACTTCACTAACTCCCGACAACCGCAGCATAGAGGCCTGCGTCACACTCGGGAACCCACCCCCTGCCCCGTGCGCGCGCCCCCGCGTGAAAGCCGATTTCGGCAACTTCGGTGTTGCCGAAATCACGCTCCCCGGCGAGGACTCAGGCCGGGTTGGTGGCGCGGTGCAGAGCGACGATCCCGCCCGACAGGTTGCGCCACTCGGCGCCGTCCCAGCCGGCCTCGCCGAGCTTGCGGGCCAGGCCGGCCTGATCGGGCCAGGCGCGGATCGACTCGGCGAGATAGACGTACGCGTCGGGGCTCGAGGAGACGGCGCGCGCGATCGGCGGCAGCGCCTTCATGAGGTACTCGATGTAGACGGTGCGGAACGGCGCCCACGTCGGCGAGGAGAATTCGCACACCACGATCCGGCCGCCGGGCCTGGTGACCCGGCGCAGCTCGCGCAGCCCGAGATCGGGGTCGACGATGTTACGCAAACCGAACGAGATGGTGACCGCGTCGAAGGTGTCGTCGGCGAACGGAAGCTTCGTCCCGTCGCCCGCGACGAAGGGCAGGGTCGGGATCTGCTTCTTGCCCTGCTGGAGCATGCCGAGGGAGAAGTCACACGGCACGACGTACGCCCCGCGGTCGCGGAACGGCAGGCTCGACGTGCCGGTGCCGGCCGCGAGGTCGAGGACGCGCTCGTCCGGCTTCGGGTCGACGGCGTCGAGCACGATCTTGCGCCAACGGCGATCCTGACCCAGGGAGAGCACGTCGTTGGTGATGTCGTAGCGGCGGGCGACGTCGTCGAACATCGCCTGCACCTCGGCGGGCTGCTTGTCCAGGTCGGCTCGGGTCACCGGGAAAGGGTAGGCCGTGCAACCTCCGGACGACTCGGCGCGTCTATTCGGCAGGGTGCCCGTCGTCGGCGACGATGTACGCCTGACTGTTGCAGAAGTGACTGGTGTGACTGATCGGAGGTGCGTGCGATGCGCCGATCCCTCGGGCTGCTCATCACCCTTGCCCTCGCCACCGGCGCCCTGGCGTACACCGTCGGCGCTGCCAGCGGCCAACTCGGACACCGTACGTCCACGGCAGAGCGGACGACGCCGGACGCATCTCCCGTGGCGGCGCAGGCGCCGGCCCAGAAGATCGCGCCGCAGCGCAAGGCGCTGCGCAAGCGACCCGAACTCGTCCCGGGCCACAAACTGCTCGGCGAGGGCGACCACGGCGCCGACGTGCGCGCGCTGCAGGCGCGGCTGCGCCAGATCGCCTGGCTCAGCGGCGATGTCGATGACGACTACGACGCGGGCGTGGTCTCGGCGGTGCGCGGCTTCCAGGCCAAACGTGGCATCGCGGTGACGGGCTATGTCGACGCGCGCACGATGAAGCGGCTGCGCGCGATGACCCACACGCCGACGACCGCGGAGTTGGAGAACAAGCTGACCCCGATGGGCAACGTGCCCGGCAAACTCGACGCACGCTGCCTGAGCGGTCGCGCCCTCTGCATCGACAAGACGAGTCGGACGCTGCGTTTCGTCGTGGACGGCAAGGTGCAGCGCACGGTGGACGTACGTTTCGGGGCGTCGTACTCCCCCACCCGCGAGGGCGTCTTCCATGTGTATTGGAAGGACGAGAACCACGTGTCGAAGATGTACGGCTCGGCGATGCCGGACTCGATGTTCTTCAGCCGCGGACAGGCGGTGCACTACTCGTCGGATTTCGCAGCGCGCGGGTACGCCGGGGCGTCGCACGGATGTGTCAACGTGCGTGACCTCGCCGGGATCCAGTGGCTGTTCGCGCACGTACGCGTCGGCGACAAGGTCGTCATTTATCGGTCGTGAGCCAGGCGTATCCTCATGGCCTGTGAGCGACTCCAACACCCCGCGCCTCGTGGTGCGCACCGTGGAGATCGCCGATCCCGGTGACCTGGTGGCGCTGCTGCCCGCCGAGGACCCGATGACCTGGCTGCGCCGCGGTGACGGGTTCGTCGCATGGGGTCGCGCCGCGACCTTCGAGTCGGCCGGGCCGGACCGGTTCGCCGACGCCTCCACCTGGTGGCGCGAGGTGGTCCGTGTCGCCGCCGTCGCCGACGAGGTGGGCGTGCCCGGCAGCGGTCTCGTCTGCCTGGGCAGCTTCGCCTTCGCCGACCGGCCCGGAAGTTCCGTGCTCGTCGTGCCCGAGGTGATCGTCGGCCGCCAGGGCGACGTCGCCTTCATGACCACGGTCGGCGTCAGCGCCGCCGCGAGCTCGAGCACGTTGGCGCCGTCGACGTCGTGGA
>DASVMH010000258.1:0-5078 GCA_036384455.1 Marmoricola sp.
ATCCGCAGCAGCTTCCGCAGGTCAGCCAGGGCACCCACGCCGAGCCGGTCGACGACTCCGCGCTCGGGTGGCTGATGGACGGCCGCGACACCATCCCGGCCGAGCTCGGCTACTTCCTCGGCGCGTCCTACCGGATGCACCCCGCGCTGAGCGCGAAGGTCTCCACGCTCTCCTACGACGACCGGCTCGGCTCCGCCCCGGACGCCTCGAAGCGTCTGCTCGAAGGGATCGACCCCGGGCTGCACGTCGTCGCGGTCCCACACATCGGCAACCGCACCCACTCGCCCGAAGAGGCCGCCGCCGTCGTCGAGCAGGTCCGCGCCCACCTCGGGGCGACCTGGCACGACCCCGACGACGCGACCACGCCGCGGCCATTGGGTCCTGCTGACGTCCTCGTCGTCGCCCCCTACAACGCCCAGGTGTCGCTGATCCAGGAGACGCTCGCCGCGGCGGGCCTCGGCGCGGTCCGGGTCGGGACCGTCGACAAGTTCCAGGGCCAGGAGGCTCCGGTCGCGATCGTCTCGATGACCGCCTCCTCCCACGGTGACGTGCCTCGCGGGATGGGCTTCCTGCTCAGTCGCAATCGCGTCAATGTCGCCGTCTCGCGGGCGAAGTGGCGGGCGATCCTGATCCGCTCCGAGGCGCTCACGGCGTTCATGCCCAGCAGCGCCGACGGCGTGCTCGAGTTGGGCGGCTTCATCGGGCTGTGCTCGGGAGGTGCCTCGTGACGTTGACCGCTGCGCAGATGGATCGCGCCTGCGGCGTCCTGATCGGCTCCGCGGCGGGGGACGCGCTCGGTGCCGGCTACGAGTTCACCTATCCCGCTCCCGACCTGGTGCCCCAGATGAAGGGTGGCGGGCTCGGCCGCTTCGCGCCGGGGGAGTGGACCGACGACACCGACCAGGCGGTCGCGATCGCCCGGGTCGCGGCGACCGGGGTCGACCTGCGCAACGCGCCGGCGCTCGACCGGATCGCCGCCGGGTTCTCGGAGTGGATGGGCACCGGGCCCGCCGACGTCGGCATCCAGACCAGCTCCGTGCTCAGGTCGGCCGGCCGGTCCGCGAGTGCCGTCGCCATGGCCGCTGCCGCCCGCCACGTGCACGAGCAGAACGGACGAAGCGCCGGCAACGGGTCACTGATGCGCACCGGGCCGGTCGCCCTGGCGTACCTCGACGACCCGGAGGGGCTCGTCGAGGCGGCGATGGCGATCAGCGCGCTCACCCACTTCGAGGACATCGCCCAGGAGGCGTGCGCGTTGTGGTGCCTGATGATCCGGCACACCGTCATCACCGGTGACTTCCCGGTGTTCGCCGACGTCGAGGCCTGGATGCCGCACCCCGACAGGTGGCGCGACGTGCTCGCCGACGCCGAGGCCCGCGAGCCGGGGGAGTTCACCGAGAACGGCTGGTCGGTCGGGGCCCTCCAGGCGGCGTGGTCGGCGATCACGCACACCCCGGCCGACGACTGCGCGCACCTCGTGGATGCTCTCGGCACCGCGATCCGGATCGGCCACGACACCGACACCGTCGCGGCGATCGCGGGCGCGCTGCTCGGTGCCCGCTGGGGGATGAGTGCGGTGCCGGCCGCGTGGCGCCGGATCATGCACGGCTGGCCCGGCATCACCGCCGTCGAGCTCGAGCACTACGCGTTCCTCACCGTCAGCGGCGGTGCGCCGGGGCCGTACGACTGGCCGCTCACCGACTACATCGACTACGCGGCCCGTCAGCGCGGCACCCGTGCGCTCGCCCGGCACCCGCACGACGATGGCCTGTGGCTGGCCGGAGTGTCCGTCCTCGACGACCTGCCCGCCGGCACCGATGCCGTGGTCAGCCTGTGCCTCACCGGCCGCACCCAGGTGCCCGCAGGGGTGGAGCAGATCACCTTCCGGCTGATCGACGAGGCCGATCCTGCGGCCAACCCCAACCTCGACTTCGTCCTCCTCGATGCCGCCCGCACGGTCGCCGCCCTGCGTGAGGAGGGCAAACAGGTCGTGCTGCACTGCGTCGCCGCCCACTCTCGCACCCCGTCGGTCGGCAGCGCGTACGCCATGCTGCGCGGCGTCCCGCTCGCCGAGGCGCTGCCCACGGTCTGCGGCGTGCTGCCCGCCGCGCACCCGAACGCCGGATTCCGGGCCGCGCTCGGAAGGCTGGAGATGCGGTAGGTGTGAGCAGGCGCCCGGCCACCGACCGGCCCGAGGTGGGCGTCGCTCAGCCCCGGTGGAGCGGGAACATCCGGGTCTGGTCCTCGTCGGAGCCGTTGCCGGGCTCCTCGGTGAGGGCGCCGAAGCTCGACGCGCGCATCCACGGGAGCCCGGTCAAACAGTGCTGCGGCACCCTGATCCGCACCCGCTGCTGACGCGGCACCACCCGCACGTGCAGCCCAGGACACTTCACCGACTTCGACGAATCCTCGTCGCTGAATCCGATGAGCACCCAGCGATGACCGTGCCCGGACGCCTCGGTGCCGACCGAGTAGAGCAGGGGCGTGGCCTTCTTGCCCTTCTTCGCCTGGATCAGCAGGTAGGCCGACGTCTTGTCCGGCACCACCCTGCTCAGCCGGATCGTGGCGGTGACGATCTTGGCCCTGTTGTGCACGCTCAACCCGCGGATGTCGGAATAGCGGGGGATGCCGTGGTCGATCCCGTCGTGGATGGTGCGCGACTGCGCGGACGCCGTGCCAGCGAGACCGAATGCGAGCGCGAGGGCGATGCTGAAGATTCCGAGCTTCTTCATACGATCAGCCTAGACGATCAGTGTCACGGGCTCAGGGGCCTCGACCCCGGCGTACGGCGGGAATAGCATCCCGGCGTGAAGATGTCCGTGACGCCCGGACGTACCGAGATCACCCAGTCGCCCCAGGACATGCTCGGCCTGCCGTTGCTGATCGCGATCGTGCTGGTGGCGGTCGTCGCCCGCCAGTTCCTGCCACCGCCGGCCAACCCGGTCGTAGTCATCGTCTGCGGTGTCATCGCCGTGTTCGATGGCGCCTTCGTGCTCTGGGTGCTGCGTCAGAAGACGCCGAACCTCGTGGTCACCCCGGACCAGATCACCTTCACCCGCCAGCAGGGCACGCCGAAGGAGAAGTCCTTCACGATCACCCACTCACCTGAGAGCAAGCTCCGCTTCCGGTTGGTGTCCAACGGCTTCATCGGCGGCCAGATGCAGATGGTCCTCAAGCTGCGCGACGAGGCGACCGGCACCGAGGTGCCCGCGTCGAGCTTCGGCAAGCGCAAGGTGCGGCAGGCCTGCGAGTCCCAGGGCTGGACCTTCTCCTGATGATTCGCGGTTGAACGAACGTTCCAACAACCACGCATGGTTGAACGAACGTTCCAACAACGGCGTTTGGTGTCAGGCTGGCGGGTGGTAGGTCATCACGTGCCCGTCCTGGCGATAGCCTGCGCTCGTGTGGACCCCGCCCTTCAACAAGATGCCCGAGGACGAGCTGCGCCCGATGGTGGCCGACGTCGGGTCGGCGGAGTTGATCACGGTCGGCACCGACGGTTTCCCGATCGCGACCCGGCTGCCCGTGGTGTGGCGCGGTGACGAGTTGCGCTTCCACATGGCGGTGGCCAACCCGCAGTGGCGCGAGCTTAAGGACGGCTCGCCGGCGCTGGCCGTGGTGACCGGGCCGGAGGCGTACATCACGCCGAGCTGGTACGCCGGCAAGCGCACCCACGGCCGCGAGGTGCCGACCTGGAACTACACCGCCATCCAGTTCCGCGGCCGGGTCCGGGTCTTCCGTGACATCGACGGGCTGCGCGAGACCGTCAGTGAGCTGACCGATGCGCAGGAGAGGCGCCGCGACGAGCCGTGGGCGGTCTCGGACGCGCCGGACACGTTCGTCGACCAGCAGTTGCGGGCGATCGTCGGGGTCGACATGCGCATCGAGGCGATCACGGCTCGGGCCAAGCGCAGCCAGAACCGCACGCTCGAGGACCGGCGCACCGTCGTCGAAGGGCTGCGCGAAGGCACCGCGATGGAGCAGGTGATGGCCGCGCAGATGGCCGCCGACCTGGCGAGCGAGCCGAGCGCTGAGCCCACCCAGGACTGAGCGATGTTCACCGCTGTCGCGGCTGGTCTGCTGACCAGCTTCTCCCTCATCGTCGCCATCGGCGCCCAGAACGCGTACGTCCTGCGCCAGGGCGTACGCCGTGAGCACGTCGGACCGATCGTCGCGATCTGCGCGGCCTCCGACCTGATCCTGATCGTGGCCGGCGTCAGCGGCGTCGGCGCGCTGGTCCAGCACAGCGGCCGGCTGCTCGACGTGGTGCGCTGGTTCGGTGTCGCCTTCCTGGTCTGGTACGCCCTCGGGGCGCTGCGGCGAGCATGGAGCCACGACGCGTTGACGGCTGGCGGGGGAGAGCCGGATCGCGAGGAATTGGGCCCGGTCGTACGTCGCACCGTCGCCCTGACCTGGCTCAACCCGCACGTCTACCTCGACACCCTGCTGCTGCTCGGCTCGATCGCCGCCGTCCACGACAAGGACGTCTCCGGCGGCCGGTGGTGGTTCGCGCTCGGAGCGTGCATCGCCAGCACCGTGTGGTTCATCGGTCTCGGCTTCGGGGCGCGGATGCTGGCCCCGATGCTTGCCCGGCCGCGTGCGTGGCAGGTGCTCGACGTGCTCGTTGCTGCGACGATGATCTTCGTGGCGGTGCGACTGGCGCTCGGGTAGGAGCAGGGATGAACTGGCTGTGGGAGCACTTCTTGCCCCGTGCCCGGATCAGGGTCCGGATCACGGCCGCCGTCGTCGCTGCGATGACCGCGATCCTGACGTGTGCCAGCGCCGTCGTGTATTGGAAGGTGGCCGAAGCGCTCAGCGTCCAGGTCGATCAGGATCTGCTCGCCTACAGCGACATCGTCACCCGCGACGTCATCGCCGGACAGAGTCTGCCGGCCGACGATCCCGGGCTGGTGTCGCAGACCTACACGCGCTCGGGGGCGGTGCTCGCGAAGAGCGACGGCGGCGTACGCACCCTGCTGTCGGCACGCCGGGCGGCCGGGGCGGGCAGCAGCGCGAAGCAGTTCGATCTCGGCAGACTGCTGCCGCCGCCGGAGCAGAACCCCTACCGCGTCAGATAC
>DASVMH010000259.1:0-8074 GCA_036384455.1 Marmoricola sp.
TCCCGTCGAGGCGTCCTGCGGGCCTCAGGCCGAGGTGGCCTCGGCGTACGCCGCCGCGTCGAGCAGGTCGCCGAGGTCGGTGCCGCCGTCGGGCGCGATCTCGAAGAGCCAACCCGCGTTGTACGGGTCGGAGTTGACCAGTTCGGGAGTGGCGTCGAGGACGTCGTTGACCGCCACCACGGTGCCCCCGACGGGGGCGTAGATGTCGGAGACCGACTTGGTCGACTCCAACTCGCCGACGGCGTCGCCGGCGGCGACCGCCGTGCCGACCTCGGGGAGCTGGACGTAGACGATGTCACCGAGGGCGTCCTGGGCGTAGTCGGTGATGCCGACCCGCACCGAGTCCGGCTGCTCCCCCGGCGACCGCACCCACTCGTGCTCACTGGTGTAGCGCAGGTCCTCAGGAATCATCGGTTGTCGCTCCTTTGGTCGTGACTCGGCGAATCTGGCCGCAGACTACCCGCTGCGCGATCAGGAGTCGGGCTGGGCGTAGGTCGGTTTCGACGGCGTACGGATGGCATCGATGCGCACCTTCGCCAGCTTGGTCACCTTCGTGGTGCCCTGGTCGAGCGCGACGTCGTCCTTGAACCCGCCGGGGAAGTCGAGGGCACGGCTCAGGGTGTCGGGATCGCCGATCACATCGAGGGTGTAGGGCGCGGTGAGCAGTTGTCCGTCGACCTCGATGCCACCCTCGCCGTCGGCGAACGACGTCTGCGCGACGACGCGCACCTTCCGGTTGATCGAGATCGCCTCCGCGCCCGCGTCACGCAACTCCTCGATCCCGTCGAGCAGGTGGTTGACGCGATACTGCCCACGGGTGTCGGTGACGACGATCCTGATGCCCGGCCCGACCGCGGGCAGCGTGCCGGCGAGGATGCCGAGAGTGTTGAGCTCCCGGGTCGCCTGCTCCAGCGCGGTGGTGCCCTTGTCGCTGCTGTTGCGCAGGCGGTCCCGGGTCTTGGTGAGCCGGGAGATCTCGTCGTCGGCCTTGGTCTGGGCGGCCTGCAGACCGCTGAGCGCCTGGACCAGGTCTGACTGGCGCAGCCCGGCGTACGTGTCGCTCTCGCCGTAGAGCCGCACCTGGGTCACCCCGGCGAAGGTCAGCAACCCGACCAGGACCGCGCCGAGGACCTGACTGCCGGACGGTCTGCTGAACGAGCGCAGGATCCGGGCGCGGGCATCGCCGGGCGGTGGCGCCGCACCTGCGGCCGGTGCCGCGGCAGCACCGGCTTCCTCGGAGGCCTCGTCGGCGTCCTCGTCCTCCGGATGGGACTCCAACTCCGAACGAAGCTGGGCCAGGTGCCGCCTGCGGAAGGTGGTCTCCTCGTCAGGCATGGAACAGATGCCTACGGATCGCGGCGACGTTGGTGAAGATCCGGATGCCGAGGACCACCACGACGCCGGTCGACAGCTGTGCACCGACGCCGAGCTTGTCGCCGATGAAGACGATCAGCGCCGCGATCACCACGTTGCTGATGAAGCTGACCACGAAGACCTTGTCGGAGAACAGGCCCTCGAAATACGCACGCAGGGCGCCGAAGACGGCGTCCATCGCCGCAACCACGGCGATCGGAAGGTACGGCTCCATCCACAGCGGCACGTCCGGCTTGAAGATCAACCCGAGGACGACGCCGAGGATCATGCCGAACACGGCGATCATGGCGTCTCCCCCTTCGCGGTCTGCTTCACTGCCGGTTTGACCGACCGGAGCGTCGGGACGTCGGCGGCCGGCAGGTCGAGGCGGGTTCGCGTACGGACGTCGAACCGGAGCCCGAGCTGCTGATGCAGATCCAACCATGCCTGCCCGCCGGCCGTGTCCGCCAGGCGGGCGGGCATCGTCGCCGGGTTGCCGATCGCGCGCACGACGTAGGGCCGGGAGAGGTTGTGGTAGTTGACGTCGATCGCACTGCCGGCCTGGCGCACGGCGGTCAGCGCCGTGAGTCGCTCACCGTTGATCGCGATCGCCTCCGCCCCTGATTGCCACAAGCCGTTGACCAGCAACTGGAGGTCGGAGTCGAGCACGGTCTGGCGCGTCGAGTGGCTCTCGGGGGCATCGTCGACGGTGATCTCCACGCCCGGGCCGTGGACGGCCGAGATCCCCGACAACACCCCGAGCGTGCCCAACGTCGTCCGGGTGCCGCTCGAGAGCTTGTCGTTGCTGGCCAGATCCGAGGTCAGCGTGGAGTTCTGGGCGCGCAGCTGGTCGATCAACGTGTTGGCCGCGTCGACCGTGGCCTGCTTGGACTTCACCTGCTTGACCAGATCGGCACGCTCATGTGCCTCGGCGACCGCGTTCCGCGACGTCTGGGTCGCTGCGGTGATGATCAACAACATGAAGGCCGCCAGCACGAGCACGGTCAGCCATGCCGTACGCCTCGCGGGCGGTCGCCCGCCCCGCGCGCGGGCGACCTCGCGGTAGTCGTCGTCGAGCGCGTGCGCGGTGACGTAGCCGAGGAGGCCGAGGGTGGCTGCGCTGTCGCGGGGCGGCGGCGGGCTGGCCGCCACTGTGGAGTGCTTCGGGTCGGTCATCGCGAGGCCCCTCAGTACCCCGGCGCCCGCGCGTCGGGGTCGGCGAGCAGGACCCGCACCTGCCAGGCATAGAGCAACCCCGCCCACCAGTAGAGCCCGGTGCCCCAGATCGCGAACGCCCACCCGAAGACCTCCGCCAGTTGGGCGACGGTGCTGGAGCCGTCACCGACGAGCAGCAGCGGGAATGCGTAGAGGAGGTTGAAGGTGGCCGCCTTGCCGAGGAAGTGCACCGGGAGCGCGCTGTAGCCGCGGGTGCGCAGGAAGGGCACCAACCCCCACAACAGCAGGTCGCGCAGCGGCAGGATCACGGCGAGCCACCACGGGATGATGTCGCGCCACGCCAGCCCCACCACGACCGCGAGGATGTAGAGCCGGTCGGCGATCGGGTCCAGGAGCTCGCCGAGCTTCGTCGTCTGGCCCAACCGACGGGCGAGATAGCCGTCGAGCCAGTCGGTGACCCCCGAGACCATCAGCAGCACCAGCGCCCACACGTCGTAGTGGGGCCCGAGCACGAGCCAGAGGAACAAGGGGACGCCGAGCAGCCGCAGCATGCTGACCACGTTGGGGGCGGTCCAAACCGCGGAGGTCGCAGCACCCCGACTCGGGCTCGACGCTCGGCTCACGCTGGCACCCTATCCGGGGGCGACGACCTCGTCGGGCGCGTCTCCCGGCTGCCGCCCGGAGACGTCGCCGGCAAGCGCAGCGGCCGCCTCCTGCGGTGTCCACGCGGGGCGTACGTCGGCGCGGTTGCGGGTGTCCACCCAGCCGGTGCCGGGCTCGAGTCGGCGGACCACGGTGGCCGGTACGCCGACGGCGACGCTGTGGTCGGGGATGATGCCGCGGACGACCGATCCGGCGCCGATGACGACCTGCCGGCCGATCCGGGCGCCGGGCAGGATGATCGCGCCGTGCCCGATCCAGGAGCCGGATCCGATCGACACCGGGTCGGCGCTGCCCAACTGGCGGCCGATCGGCGTCTCCGTGTCCTGATAGCCGTGCCCGGCGTCGGAGACGAAGACCAGGTTGCCGAACCACACGTCGTCGCCGATCTCGACGGACTCGTGTGCGGTCACCACGGCTCCGGCGCCGATGATGCAGCGGTCCCCGATGACCAGGGCGCGCACCGGCGTGTGGGTGTCGTCGGGGCCATACCCGGTGGCCAGGGTGGCGTTGCGCCCGATCAGGGTCTCGGCACCGATGTGCATGTTGCCGGCGCCGAAGAGCGTGGCGACCGGATGGTTGATCAGGCTCGCCTCGCCGAACGACCCGAAGTCCCGGGCCAGACGGGTCCCCGGCCGGATCGCGCCGGCCTCCTCGATCAGCGGCCGCAGGGTGTGCAGGATCCGATGGGCGACCCGGATGACAGGCGCGGGAAGGACGACCCTCCCGAGCATCCCCGCTCCGCCGGGGGCGGCACGGGTCACGACAGCGCCCACACGGCGAGGTCGAGCAACGCGATCAGGGGAAACGCTCCTTGGACGACTGCGGCGCGGGCCTTGCTGCGGTCGCTGCCGATCAGCACGAGCGCCGCCGTGAGCATCGAGCCGGTCCCGAAGACCACGAGCGCGACTCCCGCCTCGCGGTTCGGACCTGACAGACCGATCCCCGCGATCGTGCCGATCGCGAGGAAGAGGTTGTAGAAGCCCTGGTTGTACGCCAGCGGCTTGGTGATGGCGGCGGTGTTCTCGTCGGTGCCGAAGACCGCCCGGGTGCTCGGTGCCTCCCAGCGCAGCGACTCCAGCACGAAGATGTAGACGTGGACGAGGGCGGCCAGCCCTGCGAATACCAGCGCGACGTACAACATGGCGGCACGGTGTCACAGCGGCACCGTCTGCGGCTACCGGGTCCAGGGATCCTGGGGACTCCAGATCGTCGGCATCGCGAGCCGGACGCCGTCGGCGTCGGCCAACTCACCCAGGACGGTGATGGTGTGGTCGAGGTCGTCGACGGCGTACGCATTGGCGCGCAGCGGCCGGTCGGCCGGCACGAAGAAGTCGTCCCAATGGGTCAGCACCGCGGTGTGCGCGCCACAGGCACGGACGACGTGCTCCCAATAGTCGCGGAGGTAGCTGTCCGGGTGGATGCCCAGCTGGCCCACCCCGAGATAGACGACCTCGGCGGTCGTCGCGTCGAGCGCGCCCGGGACGAACCCCGCACTCCCCTGGACCAGCACGGTGGCACCGCTGTCATGGTGAAGGTGCGCCGACCAGGCCTCGCCGCAGCGCCACGCGGACACCCGCGCCGGCGTCGTCACCGGCGTCTCGATGACGCCCGGGAATCGGTCGGGCGGGCAGTGGGTCGACTCGGTCAGCGTGAGTGTCCACGTGCCGAGCGAGATCGGCGCACCGGGGGTCGCCGTGCGGATCGCCGCCTCCGCCAGTCCGGCACCGCGACCCAGATTGGCGGTGGACCCGCCACCCACGAGCAGCGCGCCCGTACGCCGTGCGACCTCCGCGGAGTCCAGCGCGTGATCGAAATGGCTGTGCACCGGAACCACCGCCTCGAGGCGGGCGAGGTGGCTCGCCCCGATGCGGCGCAGGCCGTCGGCGACCCGCCGGTCGTCGGGCCCGATCCGCGACCCGGCGACGCGCAGCAGCGACGGTCGGCTGAAGAACCCGTCGAAGAGCACCCCCGAGGAGCCGTCGTCGATCAGCACCGTGCTCACCCCGCCGAACGTCGCGCGGAGCCCCCCGCCGTCGAGCCCGTCGAGACGCTCGAAGAGCCCCGCGTACCGCTCAAGATCGGGCCGACCCCACCGCATCCGCATGCGCGCACCGTAACCGACGCCGCGCACGGCACGTTGGGCAACACATGATCGCTTCGCGCACGCTGATCGGTGTCGTCGTCCTCGGCTCGCTGCCCGCCCTGGTGGCGCTCGCCCCCGCGTCGGCACGTCAGGACTCCGCGGCACCGTCCATCAGGCATGCCGCCGTCTCGCACGCCGTGCCGCTCAACCCGCGGCACGGGAAATACCGCGCGACGATCACGCGCACCAAGCACGGCATCCCCCACATCGTCGCCCACGACTGGGGTTCGCTCGGTTTCGGCTCCGGATACGCCACCATCCAGACCGACGCCTGCAGCCTGGGCAACATCTTGTTGACCGCCCGGGGTGAGCGCTCGCGCTACATCGGGCCGGACAAGTCCTACTCCGACCACGTCTCGATGGCCGGCACCAACCTGCAGGCGGACGCACTGGTCACCGACCTGCACAAGCGGCACGTCGTCGAGAAGCTCCTCAAGGACCCGAAGGCCGGGCCGGGGCCGCAGGCTCGTGCCATGGTGCGTGGCTATGCCGCCGGCGTGAACAAGTACCTCCACAACATCGGCGGCATCACGCACCTGCCCGACAAGACGTGCGTGCGCTACCTCGGCATCCACGGCGCGAACTGGATCAAGCCGAAGGTGCGCCCCATCGACATGTGGTACGGCATCTACCTCGCCAACATCCTCGCGTCGACCGGTCACTTCCTGCCGCAGATCGTCGGCGCGACGCCCGGTTCCGCGACCGACCCGGGGCTGCCCGTGCTGCGCACCACCGCGAGCGGCGCCAAGGTCCGCACGCCGCAGACGATCGCGGACGCCCGCTTCTCCCCCGTGCCGAAGAAGCTCCCGTCCCGCGAGGCGCTGCTCCGCGGGCTCGGCCAGGACCCGAAGACCGGCTTCGGCTCCAACGCGACCGCGGTGGGTCGGTCGATCACCTCGACCCACAAGGGCATGCTCATGGGCAACCCGCACTTCCCCTGGATCGGGCGCTACCGGTTCACCCAGCAGCAGTTGACCATCCCCGGCCACTACAACGTCGCCGGCGCGAGCCTCATCGGCTCCCCGGTCGTCAACATCGGCTGGACCAAGGACGTCGCGTGGAGCCACACGGTGTCCACGGCGTACCGCTTCACGCCGTACGAGTACCGCACCGTCGTCAGCCCGACGAAGTACGTCGGTCCGCACGGCATCACCAACGTGATCCACGACGTGGTGAAGGTGAAGGTGCGCACGAAGTCCGGCATCAAGACCGTCACCCAGGGGATGTACCGCACCCCCCAGGGCTACGTGATCGACGACCCGGCGGAGCTGATGGGCTGGACGCCGCTGAGCTTCTTCGCCATCCGTGATGCCAACGGCGAGCAGTTGCGCACCATCGACACCTTCATGAACATGGCGAAGGCGCACACGGTGCGGCAGCTGCTCAAGAACCAGGACGCGGGCGGCGGGATGCCCTGGGTCAACACGATCGCCGCCGACCGCGCCGGCACCGTGCTCTACGCCGACCACTCGGTGGTCCCGAACGTCTCCAACGCGCTGGCGTCGAAGTGCATGACGCCGATCGGGCTGGTGCTCCACCAGGAGGCCGGGTTGCCGGGCCTCGACGGGTCGCGCGCCGACGGCGCCTGCAAGTGGGGCACCGACTCCGACGCGGAGCGGCCGGGCATCTTCGGGCCGAAGAACCTGCCCACGGAGTTCCGCACCGACTGGGTGATGAACGCGAACGACTCGTACTGGCTGCCCAACCCGAAGCAGCCGCTGACGGGGTATGCGCGCATCATCGGCTGCGAGCAGTGCGTGCGCACGTTGCGCACCCGGATGGTCGACCGCTACGTGCTGGACCGGCTCAAGACCGGCAAGAAGGTCACCCCGAAGAGCCTGCGCAACACGAAGTACGCCAACCGCGTGCTCGGCGCGGAGATCATGAGCAAGAACGGCGCGCTCGTGCAGTTGTGCCGCAACGCCGGCGGCACCAAGGCCTGCAACATCCTCGCGAAGTGGGACAAGCACTCCAACCTGAACAGCCGCGGCACCGTGATCTTCGAGGAGTTCGTCAAGCGGCTGCCCACGGCGGGCCTGCTCGGCCTGCTGCCGGCTCCGAACATCTGGAAGGTCAAGTTCGACCCCAAGGATCCGGTCGGCACACCGCGTGACCTCAACCCGAAGGCCAGCGCCGCGGTCAAGGCGATGAAGGCGGCCCTGGCGTACCTCGCGAGCAAGCACATCAACCTCGACGCGAAGTGGGGCACGCTGCAGGTCGCGGGAGACCGTGGGGCTCCCCCGATCCCGCTCACCGGCGGTCTGGGCGACCAGGACGGCAGCACGAACGCGCTGATCTCGATCGCCCCGGAGGCGAACAAGTCGTACTACAAGGCGGTCGACTACGGCTCATCGCACATCCAGGTGATCGCCTTCGAGCCGCACGGCAAGGTGCTGGCCCGCACGATCCTCACCTACGGCCAGTCCGACAACCCGAGCTCGAAGTGGTCCGCGGACCAGACCCGGATGTTCAGCAAGCACAAGTGGGTGCACTTCCCCTTCACCGCCAAGCAGATCAAGAAGCAGAAGATCTCCCGGCGGGTCATCACCGCGAAGGTGGGGTAGGCACCCTCAGACCCGACTCGATTCGCCATTGATTCGCTGGGCGTTCACCTGGTGAACGCCGAGCGAATCAATAACCGGAACGACCAAAATTTTCGGTCGGGCTGACAGGATTTGAACCTGCGACCCCTTGACCCCCAGTCAAGTGCGCTACCAAGCTGCGCCACAGCCCGAAGCC
>DASVMH010000260.1:0-6061 GCA_036384455.1 Marmoricola sp.
GCGCCAAGGGCGCCGAGGCTCTGGTTCTGCTGGGTGCCGGGTCGGTCGACGACACCGACCTGGCGGCGTTGCGTGAGTTCGCCGGCGGCGGCGTACCGGTGCATCTCGGCGACGCCCGCGGGAATGTCGCCGGCACCGTCACCAGTTGAGACTCATCCGGCTGCGGGTGCCTCCGGCGCGGGGGCGAAGCTGCCGATGGCCGCGACCGCCTTCTCGAGGAACGCCTCCTCGCCGAAGGTGTTCATCTTGAAGAACACCGCCTGGCTTCCGCCGGCCGTGATCGCGGAGACGGACAGCTTCTCGCCGACGGCCAGCACGCTCAGGTTGAGACTGACCCGGTTGCCGCCCATCGCGCTGTAGCGCTCGTAGACGCGCACGGCCATCCGCGCGCCGCCGTCGGTGAAGTCGGCGCGATCCTCGGCCTGGGCGCTCGCGCTGGTGCGCAGGATCTCGGCATCGAAATGGTCGAGGAACGAGTCGAGCTGCCCGGTCAGTTCGCATTCGTGATGTGCCATGGGACGAGCGTAGTCGGTCGCCGGGCGGGGCCGACACGTGACACAAACTGGAACACGTTCTAGTCTGGGCACCATGCGATTCACGTACGCCGAGGCCATGACCCAGGCGCAGTTCTACGCCCCGCTCGCGCAGGCCGCCGAGGCGGCCGGCTACACCTCGATGACGGTGGCCGACTCCCTGATCTATCCGAAGGAGTCCGACTCGCGCTATCCGTACACGGACACCGGCGATCGTGAATTCCTGGAGGACAAGGAGTTCATCGAGACGATGATCCTCTGCGCCCACCTCTTCGCGGTGACCACGACGCTCCGCCTCACCCCGTTCGTCCTCAAGCTGCCGGTACGCCCGCCGGTGCTCGTCGCCAAGCAGGCCTCGTCGGTCGCCTGGCTCTCGGGCAACCGGCTCGGCCTCGGCGTGGGCCTCTCGCCGTGGCCGGAGGACTTCGCCGCCCTGGGCGTGCCGTGGGAGAAGCGCGGCAAGCGGATGGACGAGTGCATGGACATCCTGCGCGGGCTGACCACCGGCGAGTTCTTCGGGTACGACGGGGACTTCTACTCCGTCGACCCGCTGAAGATGTGCCCCGCGCCGACCGAGAAGATCCCGCTGCTCGTCGGCGGCCACTCCGACGCGGCGCTGCGCCGTGCCGTCCTCAAGGGCGACGGCTGGATGCACGCCGGCGGTGACGGCGAGGAGCTCGACAGGCTGCTCGTCCGGCTCGCCGAGATCCGCAAGGCCGAAGGGGACACTCGAGAGGACTTCGAGGTGCACGTCATCTCCTACGACGCGTACACCGTCGATGGCGTGAACCGACTGCGGGACAAGGGTGTGACCGACTGCATCGTCGGCTTCCGGGTGCCCTACATCAAGGGCCCCGACACCGAGCCGCTGCAGGACAAGATCGACCACCTCAACCGCTTCGGGGAGAGTCTGATCGCCAAGGTGCAGCAGTGACGGATTCGACCGAGGCGTTCCGGGCCGCGATCGAGGAGGCGGAGCGGCTGATCCGCAACCCGCCCTTCCCGATCAGCGAGCAGGATCTCGCCGAGGGGCTGGACTACCTCGGCGGCAGCATCCGATCGGCGATCCAGATGGCCTTCGACTACGACCTCGAGCACCCGGTGCTGATCAACCCGACGCACCAGTACTCCCGCCAGGGCCTCGACAACCCCGACGCGATCTACTTCAACGCCTACCTCGACGAGGGCGCGTCCTACGAGGTCTCCGGCACCCGCGGGACGACCGCGGACCTCTCCTTCCAGGTCATGGACGGGGGCTACACCAAGGACGGCGCCCCCACGACGGTCGCCGCCTTCGACGACCGCGAGCTGACCATCGCCGGCGACGGCTCGTACGTCTGGCGCTTCGGCCCCGAGCTCGGGTTGAAGAAGGGCAGCACCCTGATCGTCCGCGAGGTCTTCGACGACTGGAATTCCGAGCAACGCGGCACCATCCGGATCCAACGACTCGACACCGCGGGGAGGCCGAGAGCGGCGGCGGACCCGGATCGGATCGCGAAACGGTTCGGTGTCGCGGCGAAGTTGCTCACCGGCCGGATCCAGACGTGGTTCGCCTTCCCCGAGTGGTTCACGTACAAGGAGCCGGTCAACACGCTCACGGTGCCGAAGTCGACGCCGGGCGGGCTGGCCAGCCAGTTCTCGTCGATCGGCCACTACGACCTCGGCCCCGTCGATGGCAGGGACCAGGCGATGATCGTCACGGTGCCGGTGTGCGAGGCAGCGCCGTACCAAGCGATCCAGATCGGCTCGCGGTGGTACATCTCCACCGACTACGAGCACCACCAGACCTCACTGACCCGTTCGCAGTCGCACGTCGACGACGACGGCCGGTTGCGCTACGTCATCAGTGCGCGCAACCCCGGCGTCGCGAATTGGCTGGAGACCACCGGCCACCCGCAGGGCGTGATGATGCTGCGCTGGCAGCGCCTGACCCGCGACCTCACCGGGGCCGACGGCCCGACCGTCGAGGTGGTGCCCTTCGACGAGGTCGCCGACCGCGTCACCGGCCAG
This sequence comes from Marmoricola sp., assembly GCA_036384455.1. Lineage (GTDB taxonomy): Bacteria > Actinomycetota > Actinomycetes > Propionibacteriales > Nocardioidaceae > Marmoricola. The sequence goes on from DASVMH010000260.1 coordinate 2,544, forward strand.
TCCGTGACGCCCGAGCAGTACGCCCAACGCATCGAGGCCCGCCAGGTGGGCATCGCCAGGAGGATGATCTCGTGACCGTGCCGCTCTTGCAGGACAAGGTGATCGTGCTGTCCGGGGTCGGCCCCGGACTCGGCCGCTCGTTGGGCGAGGAGGCGGCCAAGATGGGCGCCGACCTCGTGCTCGCCAGCCGGACCCCCAAGCGGCTGGAGAAGATGGCGGAGGTCGTCCGTGCCCACGGCCGCCGGGCTCTCGTAGTGCCCACCGACATCAACGACGAGGACGCCCGCAGCGCGCTCGTCGAGGCCAGCCTCGCTGAGTTCGGCCGGGTCGACACCCTGATCAACAACGCCTTCGGCATCCCGCCGATGGACCCGCTGACCACGATCGAGATCGAGGCGCTGCGCGCAGCCAACGAGACCAACGTCTTCGCCCCGCTGCGCCTCTCCGCCCTGTTCGCGGACGCGCTCGCCGGGTCCGGCGGGTCGATCATCAACATCAACTCGTGCGTGGTCTACAGCAGCCAGCCGGAGTATTCCGGATACAAGCTCAGCAAGGGCGCCCTCGCGCACCTGTCGTCGTCGCTGGCCACCGAGCTCGGCCCGCGCGGCATCCGGGTCAACTCCGTCGCCCCGTCCTACATCTACGAGGACGTCAACAAGGCGTACTTCGACTGGATCGCCTCCGAGACCGGCCGCACCCACGAGGAGGTGTACGCCGAGAAGGCCGCCCCCACGGACCTCAAGCGGCTCGCCACCCCCGACGAGGTCGCCCGCGCGACCCTCTTCCTGGCCAGCGACCTGGCCAGCGCGATCACCGGCCAGATCCTCAACATCGACTGTGGGGAGTTCCACGCCGGCGCCTGACCCCCATACGGGTATGGTTCTGAGATCTCCTGCGGGCTCATCCACGAGCCGCTAACGTGCGACCCGATTTCGACAAACGGGGGTTTGTGATGCGGGTCGGGGGACGACGCTTCGCCGGGTGCGCTGCTGTGCTGTCAGTGCTGACGGTGCTTCTGACAGGGATGGCGGGAGTGGGGAGCGCGCGCGCAGAGGCGCCCTACACGCCGGCGAGCGGCCTGTTGTGGTCCTCGCCGGTCAGCCGTCCCCACGCGATCACCGACCAGTTGGCGAAGCTCGTGCGGGCGACGCCGTCGGGTGAGATCATCCGAGCCAACATCTATCGTCTCGGCGTCCGGTCGTTGGTGGATGCGTTCGAGGCGGCGTTCAAGCGCGGTGTCACCGTCGAGATCATCCTCAACCACAACTCGATCGGCGAATATCCCGCGTCCAAGGAGCTCGCCGACCTCCTCAACGCGGACAAGCACGACGATTCCTGGGTGCGGAAGGCGCACGGCTCGACGCGCAACGGCGCCGACGGCTCCATCGATCACCAGAAGTCGTACACGTTCAGTCGTGTGGGCAACGCGACGAACGTGGTCGTCCTGGGCTCGAACAACCCGACCCGCGACGCGGACCAGCATGCCTACTCGTTGATGTGGCAGCTCGTCGGCGCCTCGAAGCTGTACGCCGAGGTCAATCGCATCTTCGCGATCCAGGCGGAGCTCGACCACCACGGACACCGGTCGGCGATCGTGGCCCACGGCTCGTGGTGGAAGCTCTACGACCTGCCGACCAGGCCGAGGGATGCCCGCCACGATCCGGTGATGCACCTCCTCAAGCACATCCCTGCGAACTCGGGGACGCACCTGCGGATCGCGATGTTCGCGTTCTGGAGCAGGCGCGGCGACTGGATCACGGACCGGCTGGTCACGATGGCGCACCGCGGCGTGCACATCGATCTGCTCGTCGGTCCGTCGGTCGCGGGGAGCATCCAAGGACGGTTGCGCAGGGCCGGCGCCAACGTCTACGTGGGCCACTGGGGCCGGGGCCGGCACATGCAGTTCGTCCACAGCAAGGACTGGTCGGTCTCGTATCTCCACCACGGCAAGCGCGTGCGGTGGACGTTCGTCGGGTCGGACAACTGGGCGGCCGGCTCGCTGATCAACGACGAGGCGACGCTGGGCGTGCGCAGCTACCGCTATTTCAAGAAGTTCGGCGCCTACTTCCAGAGGGCGAGGCACCACCGCTGACCCGGCCGCGGACCGTCTAGGTTTCTCTTCACAGGCAGAACCCCGTTGTTCCACGACAACGGCGCCGGAGAGAGGAAATTCTGCATGCGGGAGCGTGAGGACGTCGGGTCGCTCGAGGACGTCATCGCCGCGGCGACGCGTACGACCGGCCTGACCGATCTGGGTGAGGGGAGCGATGACTTTCGGGAGGCCTTCGGGATCCTGCTCGAGGACCTCGCCTCGCCGGAGGCCGGTCTGACGCCGGCCGGCAACTACTTCCAGCGCTCGGAGGTCAAGGCGGGGCTGGTCGGCCGATTGTTGACCCAGGCGCGGTTCACGGAGTTCCCCGAGCACGAGCAGGTGCCGATCGAACGGCCGATCTTCGTGCTCGGGCTGCCGCGGACCGGCACCACCGCACTGCACCGGTTGCTCACCGCAGACCCCCGCCACCAGGGCCTCGAGCTGTGGTTGACGCAGTTCCCCCAGCCGCGCCCACCGCGCGAGACGTGGGAGGCGGACCCGATCTTCAGTGCCATGCAGGCGGCGTTCTCCGAGCACCACATCGACAACCCGGAATTCATGGGCATCCACTACATGGATGCGACCTCGGTCGAGGAGTGCTGGCGACTGCTCCGGCAGACGGGCAAGTCGCTGAGCTACGAGTCGCTGGCGCTGGTGCCGCGCTACTCCGCATGGCTCGCGGGCCAGGACTGGACCGATGCATACGTACGCCACCGGAAGAACCTGCAGCTGATCGGTCTCAACGATCCCGACAAGCGCTGGGTGCTCAAGAATCCATCCCACCTCGCCGCCCTCGACGCGCTGATGACCGTCTATCCGGACGCCCTGATCGTGCGTACGTTCCGCGACCCGGTCACCTCGATCGCGTCCGCGTGCTCGTTGTCGGCGGAGGCCACCGCCGGCCAGTCCACGACGTTCGTCGCCGAGGGGATCGGGCGCTCGCAGCTCGACATGCTCTCGCGCTCGTGGCGCGCGTTCAGCGAGGCCCGGCCGAAGTACGACCAGGCGCAGTTCATCGATGTCGATTATCGCGAGTTCGTCGGGGACCCGGTCGGCACCACCAAGGGGATCTACGACCGGTTCGGGATGACCTGGACTCCCGAGGTCGACGCCGCCGTACGCGCGATCGACGAGGAGTCCCGCCAGGGCGGCAAGCGCCCCAGCCACCGCTACGACCTGTCCGACTACGGTCTCACCGAGGACGAGGTGCGTGCCGCGTTCGAGCAATGATCCGGGCCGATGACAGCATCGCGGCCCCGTCCTAGAGTGGGAGGACGTGACGGCTAAGGTTGTCCTGGTCAACCGTTTGTCACCGGGAAGGGGTTGCGTGTGTTGAAGGGGTGGGGGCCTCATCTCGCGGCTGTGGAGCAGTTGCGACGCTCCTATGACGCCATTCCCGCTGACGCTCCGGTCCGGCTGCGCAAGC
>DASVMH010000261.1:0-16463 GCA_036384455.1 Marmoricola sp.
CGATCGGGTTCGGCGCGGGCCGTGACGACCACCCCCTGCAGCGGGCCACCGGGGTCGACGCGCAGCGCCGATCGGCGCAACGCCACCGAGGTCCACTCGGCTCCCGGGTCGGCCAGCGACCTGACGGCCCCCGCGGCCGACCCCGTCAACACGGTCGGATAGCCGAGGAAGCGCGCGGCCCAGGCGTCGGCGGGCGCCCCCCAGACCTCGGCGGCGGTCCCCTCCTGGACGAGGCGGCCCTCACGCAGCAACGCGATCCGATCGGCCACCGCGAACGCCTCCTCCTGGTCGTGGGTCACCATGAGCGAGGTCGTCCCCGCCTCGATGATGATGTCCCGCAACTGGCGGGCCAACCCTTCGCGCAGGCCACGATCCAAGGCACTCAGTGGCTCGTCGAGGAGCAACAGCCGGGGTGAGACCGCCAGTGCCCGAGCGAGGGCCACCCGCTGCCGCTCCCCTCCCGACAGGTTCGCGGGGAGGCGGTCGGCCAGGTCGGCGAGGCCGACCAGCTCGAGGAGTGCGGCGACACGGGCGGCCACCTCACCGCGGGCTGCATGGCGGATGCGCAGCGGATAGCCCACGTTGCGCGCGACGCTCTGCCCCGGGAAGAGCTGCCCGTCCTGGAACATCAACGCGAAACCGCGCCGGTGCGTCGGAATCCCCGCGAGGTCGGCGCCATCCCATGCGATCGACCCTGAAGCCGGGCGTTCGAGCCCCGCGATCGCGCGCAGCAACGTCGACTTGCCACACCCGGACGGGCCGAGGACGGCGAGCACCGACCCCGCCGGCACGGTGAGGTCGATGTCGGCCAGTGCGACCGCCCGGCCGTACCGCACGCTGAGGCCACGCACCTCGAGCCCGTTCACCCGAGCGCTCCCAGCGAGCCCACGCGCAACCGTTCCACGAGCACGATCGTGCCCGCTGTGGCGGCGGCGAGCACGGTCGACGCGGCCATGGCCATGCCGAAGTTGTTGACACCGGGGTGCCCCAGGAGCCGATAGATCACGACCGGAAGCGTCGGGTGGTCGGAGCGTGCCAGGAAGCTGGTCGCGCCGAACTCCCCGAGGGAGACGGCGAAGCCGAAGCCGGCCGCCGCGAGCAGCGGCCGCCACCCGATCGCGAGGTCGACGGAGGCGAACACCCGCCACCGGCCGGCCCCGAGCGAGGCGGCGGCCTGGCGCAGCCGGTCGTCGATGCCGCGCCACACCGGCGCCACCGTGCGTACGACCAGGGGCAGCGCCACCATCGCCTGCGCGATCGGGATCAGGACCGACGAGCTGCGCAGATCCAGCGGCGGCCGATCGAGGGTGATCAGGAAACCGAAGCCCACCGTGACCGCCGAGACGCCGAGCGGCAACATGAACAGCCCGTCGAAGACGGCGATCAATCGGGCCAGCCGCGGGTCTGCCGGGCGCCTCGAGACGATGTAGGCCACCATCGCGCCCAGGCACATCGCCATCGCGGTCGCCTCGACGGCGATCACCAACGAGTTCGCGAGCGCCTGGGTCGCCGGGACGACGAGGGTGTCGTCACCGGTCGTCGCGAGGGCGCGGTAGTTGCCCCACGACCAACCTCCGTCGCGGTGCAACGACGCCGACACGAGGGTGAGGACCGGCAACAGCAGGTAGCCGAAGGTGGCCACACCGACGCCCAGGACGGGAAGGTCGCGCAGCGCGGGCGTACGGGCGGCGGCGACCGCGTGGTCGACCTGTTGGCGCCGCACCCGGCCGACGAGCCACAGCAGCGCGACGATGAGGAGCAGTTGCAGGATCGACAACGCCGCCGCCGAGCCGAGGTCGAGCTCCTGGGTGGTGAGGAGGTAGATCTCGCTCTCCACGTTGGCGTACCGCAGGCCGCCGAGCACCAGCACGATCCCGAACGAGGTGGCGCAGAAGAGGAAAACAACACTGGCCGCAGCGACGACGACCGGGGCCAGCGCCGGGAGGGTCACCGTCCACCAGACCTGTGCGGGACTCGCGCCGAGGACGGCGGCGGCCTGGGCCCGGCGTACGTCCATGCCGGCCCATGCCGAGCCGACCGTACGCATCACCACCCCGACGTTCATGAACACCATCGCCGCCACGATCGCCGTCGGACCCTGCTCCGAGCCCAGCCACGCGAACGGCTCACCGTCGGCGAAGAGTCGATTGAAGGCGACCCCGACGACCACCGTCGGCATCACGAACGGCACCAGGGCGAGCGTGCGCACCAGATCGCGGCCGGGGAACCTCAGCCGATAGCAGCAGTACGCCGCCGGCACGCCGAGCAGAACCGCTCCTGCGGTCGACAGCGCGGCGGAGTAGGCCGTGAACCACAGCACCGACCGGGTGCGCGAACGGCCGAGGACGTCCAGCGTCGCCCCGATGTCGAGGTGTCCCGCGGGCCAGAGGCCGCGATGGATCATCCCGACGAACGGCAGCACGAAGAACACCCCGATCGCTGCCAGCGGGACCAGCACGACCAGGACGAGCGGCACCCGCCTGAGGAGCCTCACCCGGACACGAGGTCTCGCCACTGGCTCAGCCACTCGGTGCGCTTCGCGGTGATCGTGGCCGGGGCCATCGGCCACGGCTTCGTCGCAGGGGTGGCCCACTTGGCCCAGGAGGCGGGTACCTTCGCGGCCGGGTTGACCGGGTAGACGTACATGTTCGCGGGCATCGTCTGCTGAGCCGCCCTGCTCACCATGAAGTTCACGAAGGCCTTCGCGCCCGCGGTGTTCGCGGCACCGGTGACCACCCCGGCGTACTCGATCTGACGGAAGCAGGTGCCCAGCAGCACGCTCGTCCGCGGCCTGGTCGCACCCTTGGCGATCGTGTCCGGCGGGCTCGAGGAGTACGAGACCACGATCGGCCGCTTACCGCCGCCACCGCCGTCGGTGTAGTCGCCCTCCCATGCCTCACTCCAGCCGGGGTCGACCTTGGCGCCGTTGGCGAGCAACTTCTTCCAATAGCCCTGCCAGCCTGCTCCCTTGGCCGAGATGGTGGCGATCAGGAAGGCCAGCCCGGGCGAGGAGGTGGTGGCCGCCGGCGTGACGAGGAGGTTCTTGTAGGCCGGCTTCGTCAGGTCATCGAACGTCCTGGGCTCGGCCAGGTGACGGGCACTGAACCACTGGTCGTCGGCGTTGACGCAGACGTCGCCGTAGTCGACCGGGGTCAGGCGGCCGGCCGAGGCTCCGGCGAGGGCGTACTTCTTCGCCGCGGTCGGGAGGTCGGTGGCTACGTACTTCTGCAGCACGCCCGCATCGACCGCACGGCTGGCGAAGGTGTTGTCGATGCCGTACACCGCGTCGGCGATCGGAGAGTCCTTGGTCAGCACGAGCTTGTTGGTGAGCTCGCCGGCGTCGCCCTGCTCCTCGATCTTGACCGTGTAACCGGAGCTCTTCTCGAAGGCTGCGATGACCTTCTTGGGCATGGCCCACGAGTCGTGGGTGGCCACCACGATCGTCTTCGTGTCGTTCGCGTGGGTGCCGCAGGCGGCGAGCGCGGTGCTGCCCAGTGCTGCGAGCGCGACGAGCGCGATCGCGCGCGGAGCGGTCTTGTTGCGGTCGGATGGACGGACGGCCATCGGGTCTCCTTCGACTGCCTACGCCGGTATGAGCCGGATCAGGTTCGAGGGTCTGCGGGCCGATCCCGCACTCTCAGCGCCTCCGGGCGCTCCCCTGTCGGTACGGCCCTACTCTACCGGCTGGCGCGGTGTCGGTCCGAACCGGGCAATTGCGGGGTTGTGACGGGCATTTGGAGAACTCTGACGTCACAACTCGACAATTGCCCGGAACTGGCAAGCCTCAGCCAGCCGCAGAAGCGAAATGGGCGGTGCCGTCGACCTCGGTACGGGTCGCACGACCCTGGAGGGCGAGGAGTTCGAGGTGGGTCAGGGTCTCGAAGGCGGCGAGCACGATGTCGAAGGGGCCGAGCTCGTCGCGATGGCGACCACGACGGGTCCAGGGGAGCTCGCCGGCGACCTCCCAGGCCGTACGCGCACCGCCCGCGATCGCGTCGGCACACAGGGTGAGGCGCTCGTCATGATGGGCGAGCAACTCATCGATGCGCTTGTGGGAACTGTCCGTGACCGGACCGTGCGCCGGCAGGAGCCGCATGTCGGGGAGCGCGCGGACCTTGACGAGTGAGTCGAGGAAGTCACGGAGGGGCTGCTGCACCCACGCCGGCTCGAACCCGATGGACGGCGTGATGGTCGGCAGGACGTGGTCGCCGGCGAAGAGCAGACCGGCCGCGTCGTCGGCGTACACGTAGTGGCCCTGCGTGTGGCCCGGCGTCGAATAGCCGTCGATGCGACGATCGCCGAAGTCGAAGGAGAGATCCTGCGACAGCCACTCGTCGGGCAGACCGTAGTCGTCCATCGGTGGCCGTTCGGCCGGCATCATCGTGCGCCACGCCTCGGCGAGTTGCTCGGCACCGGCCAGCCGCAACCGGGTGAGGTTCGGGTCGCCCCCGAGGTCGTCGTCGTGCATCAGGTCCATCGTCGGCTTGTCCCCGATGCCGAGGCTGACGGTCGCGCCGACCTCCTTGCCCACGACGTACGCCTGCGTGTAGTGGTCGCGGTGCATGTGGGTGACGAGGAAGCGGCGGATGTCACGGATCCCGTATCCCATCTGCTTCAGGCCCGCCTCGAACAGCTCGCGCGAGACCGGGATCGCCCAGCCGCCGTCGACGAGGACGAGGCCCTGGTCGGTCTCCATGACGTACACGTTGACCGCGCGCAGGCCGTCCATGGGCAGCGGTAGCGGGATCCGGTGCACGCCGTGGCCCAGGTCGTACGCCCCGGGCTCGGTCCATGCTCCCGACCCTGTGGACTGATATCCGGCCGTATCGTTGTTCATGAGCCGGCCACGAGCCCACGGCCGGTGACCATCGGTAGGTCCTTGGCGTAGACGAGGCCGCCGGGCGCGTCGCACACCGCCGCGACGGAGTTGACCAGCCGCATGGCCGTCACCACCATCCCGCTGGTGTTGTGATCGCCGTCCTCGCCGTGGTGGGTGAAGTCGAAGGTCATCACGGGGTCGCCCTTGAACTCGACGCGATAGGCGCCGGCGCCGTGGTCGGGCGTCGGCCACTCGGGCATCTGGTCGGGGTGGGTGCGCGTCACGTGGTCGAGGATCACCCTCGGCACGCCGTCGACCGTGCCCTGCACCTGGAAGCGCACCGCGCCCATGGTGCCCGCGGCGATGTCGACGCTGACGGTGTGGGTGTCCGTCTCGGCCGGGACCCGCTCGACCTTCTCGACGAGGACGGGGTCGAGCTCGAGGTCGAGGCCGGCCGCGATCTGGCGTACGACCGGACCCCACGCGGTGGTGAGGATGCCCGGCTGCCACAACATGGTGACCTCGTCCATCGGCTTGCCGAAGCCGTAGATCTCCTGCATGACGACGGGCTGGTAGTAGGTCGAGTAGTCGGCGATCTCGCTGACCCGGACCTCGTCGATGCGCCGGCAGAGGCTGGATGCGGTCAGGGGCAGGACGTCGTTGGCCCAACCGGGGTCGATGCCGTTGACGTGCAGGCTCGCGCCCGTACGTTCGCCGGCCTCGCGGATCCGGTCGGTGTAGCTGTCCAGCCCGAGGCCGTCGGGGAAGCACAACAGGACCGGCCCGCTGGAGACGGCGTTGATGCCGTGCTCGACGAAGGAGATCAGGTCCTCCATCGCCTCGAAGATGCGGTCGTCGGCCATCGCCGTGTGCACGATGCAGTCGGGCTGCAGGGCGAAGATCTCCTCGCGGTCGTTGGTCGCGACGACGCCGAGCGACCGGCCCATCTCGGCCAGCTCGCCGGCGTCCTTCCCGGCCTTGTCCGGGTTGGAGACCCACACCCCGACGAGCTCGAGGTCGGGCCGTGCGTCGATCCCGGCGATCGCGTGCCGGCCGACGGTGCCGGTCGCCCAGGCGACCACGCGCAGCTTGCTCATGACGTACCTCCGGGGGTCAGGTCGGGAAGCTTGAGGTCGAGGTTGGGGATCTGCAGACCGCCGTCGACCTCGAGCACCTTGCCGGTCACGAACGCGCCCGCCCTGCTGGAGAGGTAGAGCACGCCGGCGGCGATGTCGTCGGTGTGGCCGACGCGCTGCAGCGGGGTCTTCTCACGCATCTCACCCATCACGGTCTCATCGCTCGCCACGTAGTCGAGCGCCGAGGTCAGCACCGAGCCGACGGCGATCGCGTTGACCCGGATCGCCGGGGCGAGGTCGTGGGCGGCCAGGCGGGTGTAGTGCGCGAGCGCAGCCTTCGCCGTTCCGTACGCGAGATAGCCACGGCCCGCGACCCGGCCCATCACGGAGCTGATGTTGACGATCGAGCCACCGCCGGCCTCGAGCAGGTGCGGGACGGCCGCCCGCGTGAGTGCGTGCGCGGTGCCGACGTTGAAGTTGAAGGCCTCGGCCAGGTAGGCGTCATCGGTGTCGAGGAGGGCGTTGGGGATGGTGCCGCCGACGTTGTTGACGACGATGTCGAGGCGTCCGAACTGTTCCTTGGCGGCATCGGCGAGACCGGCGACGGCCTCGAGATCGGAGAGGTCGGCCTTGACGACGTGGGCGCGCCGACCTGCGGCCTCGACCTTCGCCGCAACCTCGGCCAATTGGCTGCTGTGGCGGGCGGAGATGACCACGTCGGCGCCCGCCTCGGCCAGCGCGACCGCGGTCGCCGCGCCGATCCCGCGACCAGCCCCGGTCACGACCGCGACCGAGTCGGTGACGGTGAACAGATCGAGGATCATCCACGAAATGTAACAGGTTCTAGTTTCGGCGCATCCTCACCAGACGAGCACCGGCTTGACGACCTTGCCCGATGCGGAGTCCGCAATTGCGGAGTTGATGTCGGTGAAGTCGTAGCGGGTGATCAGGTCGTCGACGGCGAAGTCGCCGGACGCGCGCATGCCGATCAGCCGCGGCAACATCTCCTGCGGGTCCGAGTCCCCCTCGACGCTGCTGCGGATCACCTTGCCGTTCTGCAGGAGGTCGACCGCGTCGATCGGGTACTCCTCGGCCCCGAGGCCCAGCGCGACCAGGGTGCCGCCGACGGCCAGCGATTGCTGCGCCTGCTTCACGACCGCGCCGACAGCGGTGGTGTCGATGCCGTACGACGCGCCGCCTCCCGTCAGCTCCTTCACGTGCGCCACGACGTCGTCCACTGCCGACGGGTCGACCCCGACCGCACCGAAGCCGGCTGCGGTCTCGAGTCGAGAGGCCATCAGGTCGACGGCGATCACCTGACCCGCGCCAGCCGCCCGCGCCGCCGCGATCGCAGCGAGGCCGACCGCGCCCGCGCCGAAGACCACGACGCTCTCGGCGCTCGTGGGCTTGAGGACGTTGAGGACGGTGCCGGCACCGGTCTGGAAGCCGCAGCCGTACGGCGCGAGCAGCGCGAGGTCGAGGTCGGGGTCCACAACCACGCAATTGTCCGCATAGGCGATCGCATGCTTCGCGAAGCTGGACTGCCCGAAGAACGACCCGTAGACCGGGTCGGCACCGCGGTGGTGGGTGGTGGAGCCGTCCATCCGGAAGCCCATGTAGTTGAGCACGAGGGTGTTCTCGCAATAGCCGACCAGCCCCTGGGCGCACCGATCGCAGGCGCGGCAGGAGCGGAAGCTGAGCAGCACGTGGTCGCCCACGGAGATCCCGGCGACGTCCTCGCCGACCTGCTCGACGACACCGGCGCCCTCGTGACCGAAGACCCTCGGGAACATCTCGGCGGGGAGCATGTCCCGCACGGAGAGGTCGGTGTGGCACAGTCCGCTGGCCACGATCCTGACCAGTACCTCATCGGCGCGCGGCTCGTCGAGCTCGACCTCCTCGAACTCGAAGGCGCCTCCGGGCGCGTTCACGACAGCGGCGGTGGTCAACATCTCGCACTCCTTCAGATCGGGCTGCCGTACGATAGCGCCGATCACCGGACAGATGTCCAGTCAGCTGTCCGAAGCCTGGAGGAAGCCATGACATCGCAGTCGACCCTGCAGATCCACGACGAGGCGCGCGTACGCACCCTCACCCTCGACCGGCCCGATGCCCTCAACGCCTTCAACGAGGCGCTGTACGACGCCACCGCGCAGGCGCTCATCGACGCAGCCGCCGACCCCGGGGTCGCCGTCGTGCTCCTCACCGGCAACGGTCGTGCGTTCTCCGCCGGCACCGACCTGCTCGAGATGCACCAGATGGCCACCGACCCCACGTTCCGGCGCGGCACGTACGGATTCCTCGGGCTGCTCGATGCCCTGGTCGACTTCCCCAAGCCGCTGATCTGCGCCGTCAACGGACTCGGGCTCGGCATCGGCGCGACCATCCTGGGATACGCCGACCTCGCGTTCATGTCGACGCGGGCGAAGCTGAAGTGTCCGTTCACCAGCCTCGGCGTCGCCCCCGAGGCGGCCTCGTCCTACCTGATGCCCCGCCTCATGGGACGACAGGATGCCGCGTGGATGTTGCTCTCCGCCGAATGGCTCTCGGCCGAGGAGGCACTGCGCGCCGGTCTCGTCTGGAAGCTCTGCGAACCCGACGACCTGCTGCCGGAAGCACGGCGGCATGCCGGACTTCTCGCCAAGCGGCCGATCTCGTCGCTGGTCGCGGTCAAACGCACGATGACCGAACCCCTGCGCGACGGCATCGCGGCCGCGCGCGAGCGTGAGAACGCCGCCTTCGCCGAACTCATGGGCGGCCCCGCGAACCTCGAGGCACTCACTGCGTTCGCCGAGGGCCGCGAGCCCGACTTCTCCGCGCTGTAGCGCCCCCCGCGGTCGCCGACTTGCCGCGGCGCAGTCCGGGGAGTTTGATCGGCTCGGGACCGCGGACGCGCCGCGGCCGATGGGAGGCAACGGTGGCGGACAGCACAGCGAACCAGACGATCGCACGCGTAGGCGTGATCGGCGGTGGCCTGATGGGCTCCGGGATCGCCGAGGTCTGCTCGCGCGCGGGCCTCGACGTCGTCGTCGTCGAGGCGTCGCCGGGGGCGGCCGACCTCGCCCGCGAGCGGATCGAGGGGTCGCTGCACCACGCCCAGGAGCGCGGCAAGATCGATGACGCCGGTGTCGCCGACGTGCTCAGCCGGGTCAGGACCGTCGCGGACATCGAGGCGGTCGCCGACCGCGACCTGGTCGTCGAGGCTGCGACCGAGCACGAGCAGACCAAACTCGAACTGTTCGCCCGCATCGGGAAGATCGTGACCTCCGACGAGGCCGTGCTCGTCTCCAACACCTCGTCGATCCCGATCGTGAAGCTCGCCGCCGTCTCGGGCCGGCGCGACCGGGTGATGGGGGTGCACTTCTTCAACCCCGCCCCGGTGATGAAGCTGGTCGAGCTGATCCCCTGCCTGGCCACCTCGCCCGAGACGCTCGCCACCATGCGTACCTTCGTCTCCGAGACGCTCGGCAAGCAGCCGATCGAGGCCACCGACCGCGCCGGCTTCGTGGTCAACAGCCTGCTGGTGCCGTACCTGCTCTCCGCGATCCGGATGTACGAGGCGGGGTACGCCTCCGCCGACGACATCGACCGCGGCATGGTCCTCGGCTGCGGCCATCCGATGGGACCGCTCGCCCTCTCCGACCTGATCGGCCTCGACACCATCCGCGCGATCGGCGTCTCGATGTATGACGAGTTCAAGGAGCCGCTCTACTCACCCCCGCCGTTGCTCGACCGGATGGTCGAGGCCGGGTTGTTGGGCCGCAAGTCGGGCCAGGGCTTCCACCGCTACTGAGTCGTGTGCTTGGGGACGACCCATTGATCGTTCTCAGGCACACGACCCACTTTCCAGACGTGGAGCCGCCTGTCGGAATCGAACCGACGACCTATTCATTACGAGTGAATCGCTCTACCGACTGAGCTAAGGCGGCCAGATGGTACGCAATGCCCGGCCATCAGCCGGGCACATCGGACGAGTATAGGGCGCCGGGCGGGAGGCTGGCCAAACGCCTCAGCAGCGGGTGCCGTCGGCGGGGACCTTGTCCGACACGAGGAAGTTCTCGACCGCGTCGTCGGCGCAGATGTTGCCCTGGTTGTAACCCGTGTGGCCATCGCCGTTGCGGACGACCAGGACGCCGTTGTCGAGCTGCTTGGCGAGGGCCTTCGCCCAGGCGAGCGGTGTGGCGGGGTCACGGGTGGTGCCCATCACCAGGATCGGCGGGGAGCCCTTGGCATGCAGCGCGTGCGGGCGCTTCGCCGACTTGATGGGCCAGTCATGGCACGTCGAGAGGCTGTAGGCGAACAGATCGCCGAACATCGGCGAGGCCTTCTCGAACCGGGGCACGTACTTCGCGACCGCAGAGGTCGGGATCGAGGCTCCGTCGTCGAGGCAGTTGACGTTGTAGAGGGCGTCGAGGGAGTTGTCCATGTAGCCGGTCTTGTCCCGCGAGGCGTACAGGTCGGCCATCGCCAGCAGCCCGGAACCCCGGTGTTGCTGGATCGCCTGGGTCAGTGCGCTGGTCAGCTGGCCCCACCAGGTCTTGTCGTAAAGGGGCATGAAGATGCCGAGCGACGCGAGGCCCACTGTCAGCGGTCGGTCGGGGTCGTTGGTCGGCAGCGGCGATCGGCGGATGCTCGCGATCAGGGCCTTGACCGTGCGTACGCCCGCCTCGACGCTGTTGCCGAGCACGCAGTGGCCCTTTGACACGCAGTCCTTGATGTAGGAGCGCATCGCGACCTCGAAACCGTGCGCCTGGGCAAGATTGAGTTGCTCGTTGCTCAGTGTCGGGTCGAGCGCTCCGTCGAGGACCATGCGGCCGACGTTCTTGGGGAACAGGTTGGCGTAGGTCGCCCCGAGGAAGGTGCCGTACGACGCGCCGAAGTAGTCGAGCTTCGGCTGCTTCAACGCCGCGCGCAAGATGTCGACGTCGCGCGCGACCTCCTCGGTCGACATGTGCTCGGCCAGGGCACCGGAGTTCTTCAGGCAGGACTCGCCGAATGCGTGCACCTGCCGATCCATCGCCGCGCGCGCAGCCGGCGTCTGGGGGGCGGGGTCCGCGGCCACGAACGCGTCCATGTCCTTGGTGCCCCAACATTTCAGCGGGTCGCTGGCACCGATCCCCCTGGGATCGAAGCCGACGATGTTGAAGTGGTTGGTGAGCGCCGATCGGAAGACGTACGACGCCGCAGCGGCGTACTGCATGCCGGACTGGCCCGGCCCACCCGGATTGACGACGAGATCGCCGATCGGGGACTTGTCCTTCGCCGCCACCATGTTGACCGCGATCTTGATCGTCTTGCCGTCGGGATCGGCGTAGTCGAGGGGCACGGTGAGCCAACTGCATTCGCCGCCCTGGCACTTCTTCCACGTCAACGACTGGTCGTAGAAGCGGGCGAGGGCCGCGGACGTCTTCGGCATCGGGCCCGAGCTCGTTGCCGACGGCGATGACGAGGACGAGTCCTTCGACGACTTGTCCAGCAGGGTGTAGCCGATCATCCAGGCGAACACCAGCAGGACGATCAACACCCCCGCGACGATCCCGAGCAGCATGCCGTGGCTTGCACTGCGTCTCAGCGACATCTCACCCCTCCTGTGTGCTCGCTCATGCCGCCAACTGCAGGGCGACCATCATGGACTCCAGCGCCAGCAGCGGCGGCACATTGAATTCCAGCATCTGCTCGCGCGCCTCGAACACCGCATCGATGCGACGCAGGTGTTCCTCCGGAGTGGATCGCTCCACGAGGACGGCCAGATCGCCGCGCCGTTCGACATTGACCAGTTCACCGGGGCTGCCGAGCTGGATCGTCAGCACGTCGCGGTAGATCGAGACCAGGTCCATCAGGCCGCGGTCCACGACGTCGAGCACCCGGCGCTTCGCACGGGTCTTCTGGGACTTCTCGAGATCGCGCAGGGCGGGAGCGTACTCCCGCGGCCGGCGGCCACGCTCGACGACGCCGTACGCCTGGTCGAGCGCGGTCTTCTCCTCGGCGTCGATCACCGATGTCAGGGCGTCGGCCTCCTCCTTGGCGAGGTCGTGGAGATGCCCGGCCGCTCGGACGCAGGCGCCGAGGTCGCCGAGCTGCGCCGGGATCGCGACGACCTGATCGCGACGATGACGGGTGTCGGGATCTCGGGCCAGCGCACGCGCCCGCCCGATGTGGCCCTGGCTCGCGCGAGCGGCGTATGACGCGGTCGCGGGGTCGATGCCGTCGGTCGCGGTCAGGAATGCGGCGACGTCGGCGCTCGACGGGGTGGACAGGACGACGAGTCGGGTGCGTGAGCGGATCGTGGGGAGAACGTCCTCGACCGTCGGCGCGCACAGCAGCCACACGGTGCGGTCGTTGGGCTCCTCGATCGCCTTGAGCAGAGCGTTCGCGGCCTGTTCGGTCAGACGATCGGCATCCTCGATGACCAGGATCTGCCACCGCCCACCGACCGGCGTGAGAGCGGAGCTGCGCACCAGGTCGCGCACCTCCGCGACGCCGATCGAGAGCTTCTCGGTGCGGGTCACGCGGACGTCGGGGTGTGATCCGACCGCGACCTCGTGGCACGAGGCACAGGAGCCACACCCGCCGGTCTCGCAGTGCAGGGCGGCGGCGAACGCGAGTGCGGCGTTGGAGCGACCCGAGCCGGGCGGGCCGGTGAACAGCCAGGCGTGCGACATGTCGCCGGCCACCGCGCGCTGCAGGATCTCGACCACCGGTGCCTGACCCACGAGTCGATCCCACACCGTCATGACAGCAACTCCTCGACGCGCGCGCGGATCGCCGCCGCGATCGTGTCGACGTCGGCGCCGCCATCGAGGACGAGGTAATGCTCCGGGTCCGCCGCCGCGAGCCGCTGGAAGCCCTCCCGTGCGCGCCGGTGGAATTCAGCGGGCAGACTCTCGATCCGGTCGCGGCTCGCGAACCGGCCCAGACCGGCGGCGGGATCGACGTCGAGCAGGACGGTCAGGTGCGGACGCAGGTCACCGGTCGCCCAGCGCAGCATCGCCTCGAGCTCGGCGGCATCGATGCCGCGGCCGGTGCCCTGATAGGCGATCGAACTGTCGACGTACCGATCCGTGACGACGACAGCGCCCCGTCCGAGGGCGGGCCGCACCACGGTCTCGACGTGTTCGGCCTTGTCCGCGGCGTACAGGAGCGCCTCGGTGCGCGGCACCAGCTCGCCGGTGGCCGGGTCGAGGACGATGCCGCGGATCTCCTTGCCCACGGCGGTGTCGCCGGGCTCGAAGGTGAGCACCACCTCATGACCCAACGACTGCAGCCATGCCACGAGCAGCCGCGCCTGCGTCGACTTGCCGGCACCCTCGCCGCCCTCGAAGCACACGAAGAGCCCCGAACGCGAGAACTCCCCCGGCCACCTGGTCACGGGTTCACCCTACGGTCCCCCACCGACCACTCACGCACGGCGGCGGAGGAGGACCACGGCGTCGTGGATGGTCGCGTGCTGGTCGTCGGGGCCGGTGACGTCACGGGGGCGTTCCTCGGCGATCTCGGTGATCCACGACTCTTGGGCGTCCGGGCCGGTAAGGCCGAGATCGGCTACCTCCTCCGCGGCGGAGGGCAGGTGCGGGGCGTGCTCGTGGCCGACGGTGTTGCCGTGCGCGATCCGCGACCACGGCGGGGCCGTGTGGTGACTGACGATCAGGAGCCGGCCGCCGGGGGCGATCGCTTCCGCGAGCCGACGCAGGACATCAGCGCGCGGCAACTCGATCGGCGACTGGAAGAAGCACGCGCTGACCAGGTCGTACGTCCCGTCGGGCACCCAGGTCGCGAGATCGGCGCTGACCCAGCGGATCCGGTCGGCGCACCCCTCGGCGTTCGCCGCCGCTGCGGCACGCGACAGCGCCAGCTCGGAGATCTCGACGCCGGTCACCGACCAGCCCTGTTTCGCAAGCCAGATCGAATCGCCGCCCTCCCCGCAGCCGACGTCGAGGGCACGGCCGGGGGCGAGCGAGCCGGCGACATCGGCGAGGACCGCGTTGACGCGGCCGGACCACACCGCGTCGGACTCCGCGTAACGCGTCTCCCAGAAGTCCTTGGCGCTCACGACTTCTTGGCCGCTGCCTTCTTCGTGGTCTTCTTGGCAGTCGACTTCTTGGTCGTCTTCTTGGCGCCCTTCTTGGCCGCCTTCTTCGCCGGACCCTTCGCCCGCCTCTCGGCGAGCAACTCAGCAGCCCGCTCCAGGGTGATCGCCTCGACGGAGTCGTCCTTGCGCAACGTGGCGTTGTACTCGCCGTCGGTGACGTACTCACCGAAACGACCGGCCTTGACCACCACCGGCTTGCCGGAGACGGGGTCGTCGCCGAGCTCCTTGAGAGGTGCGGTTGCCGCGCCCCGACCGCGGGTCTTCGGCTGGGCGTAGATCGCGAGCGCCTCGTCGAGGGTGATGTCGAAGATCTGTTGCTCGGTCTGCAACGACCGCGAGTCGGTGCCCTTCTTGAGGTACGGGCCGTAGCGACCGTTCTGGGCCGTGATCTCAACGGTCCCATCGCCCTCCTCGACCACGCCCACCACCCGCGGCAGCGACAGCAGCTTGAGCGCCTGCTCGAGGGTGACGGTGTCGATCGACATGTCCTTGAAGAGCGAGCCGGTGCGCGGCTTGTCCTTCTTCTTCCCCTCCTGCTCGGGCAGCACCTCGGTGACGTACGGCCCGTAGCGGCCGTTCTTCGCCACGACCAGGTGCCCGGTGTCGGGGTCGGTGCCCAGCTCCGTCTCGGCCCCGGCCGGCGTCGCCAGCAGTTCGCGCGCCTTCTCGACCGTGAGCTCGTCGGGCGGCAGGTCGTCGGGGACGTTCGCCCGGGGCTTGCTTTCTTCTTCCGCTGCCACGTCCTCGATGTACGGCCCGTAGCGACCCACACGCAGGTCGATCCCGCTGGGCGTCCCATCCGGGTTGGCGATCGGGAAGGTGGCCAGCTCCTTGGCATCGATCTCACCGAGCTCGGTGACCAGCTTCTTCAGACCCTCGATGTCGCCGGCGCCGAAGTAGAACTCCGCGAGCTCGGTGCGGCGATCCTTGTGACCGGCGGCGATCTCGTCGAGGACGTCCTCCATCGACGCGGTGAACTCGTAGGAGACCAGCCGCTCGAAATGCTCCTCGAGCAGTCGGGTGACCGAGAACGCCAACCATGCGGGCACCAGTGCGGTGCCCTTCTTGTAGACGTAGCCGCGGTTGAGGATGGTGCCGATGATCGAGGCGTACGTCGAGGGCCGACCGATCTCGCGGTCCTCGAGCTCCTTGATCAGGGTCGCCTCGGTGTAGCGCGCCGGCGGCTTGGTGGTGTGTCCGTCGGCCCGCAGCGACGCCGCCGTCACGGCATCGCCCTCGACGACGTTGGGCAGTCGGGTCTCCTGGTCGTCGGTCGACCCGGCGTCGTCACGTCCCTCGACGTACGCCTTGAGGAAGCCGTGGAAGGTGATCACCCGGCCACTCGCGGAGAAGACGACGTCCTCACCGGTCCCGGCAGCGCCACCGAGGCGGATCGAGACCGACTGACCGACCGCATCCTTCATCTGCGAGGCGATGGTGCGCATCCAGATCAGTTCGTAGAGGCGGAACTCGTCGCCGGTCAGGCCCGTCTGGGCGGGGGTGCGGAAGGAGTCGCCGGCGGGACGTACGGCCTCGTGGGCCTCCTGCGCGTTCTTGACCTTGGAGGCGTAGACCCGGGGCGAGGACGGGAGGTACTCCTCGCCGTACAACTGTCGCGCCTGCTCGCGGGCCGCGTTGATCGCGGTGCTCGACAGGGTCGTCGAGTCGGTCCGCATGTAGGTGATGTAGCCGTTCTCGTAGAGCCGCTGCGCCACGGACATGGTGCGCGAGGCGGCGAAGCCCAGTTTGCGGCTGGCCTCCTGTTGCATCGTGGTGGTGCGGAACGGCGCGTACGGCGAGCGCTTGTAGGGCTTCGACTCGACCGAGCGGACCTCGAAGGTCGTTTCGCCGAGTGCGTCCGCGAGCCGCTGGGCAGCCGCCTGGTCGAGGTGCGCGACACCGTCGTCCTTGAGAACCCCGCGCTCGTCGAAGTCGCGGCCGCTGGCGACCCGGCGTCCGTCGACGGAGTGCAGCCGAGCGGGGAACATCCGCGGATCGCGGCTCTCGCCGGCGTCGAAGGTGCCCTCGAGATCCCAGTACGACGCGGCGCGGAAGGCGATCCGCTCCCGCTCGCGGTCGACGACCAGGCGGGTCGCCACCGACTGCACCCGACCGGCGGAGAGGCCGGACATGACCTTCTTCCACAGCACCGGCGAGACCTCGTACCCGTAGAGGCGGTCGAGGATGCGCCGGGTCTCCTGGGCGTTGACGAGATCCATGTCGAGCTCGCGCGGACTCGCCACGGCCTCCTGGATCGCGCTCGGGGTGATCTCGTGGAAGACCATCCGGTGCACGGGCACCTTCGGCTTCAGCTCGTCGAGCAGGTGCCAGGCGATCGCCTCCCCCTCGCGGTCCTCATCGGTCGCGAGGTAGAGCTCGTCGGCGTCCTTGAGCAGACTCTTCAGCTTGGTGATGTGCGACTTCTTGTCCCGGGCCACGACATAGACCGGCTCGAAGCCGTTGTCGACGTCGACACCGA
>DASVMH010000262.1:0-1810 GCA_036384455.1 Marmoricola sp.
CCTCGACTCGATCACCCAGACCGTACGGCTGATCAGGTCCAAGGGCGTCGGAGTCTTCTTCGTGACCCAGTCGCCGACCGACGTACCCGACGACGTGCTCGCTCAGCTCGGTTCGCGCATCCAGCACCAGTTGCGGGCGGCGACACCCAACGATGCCAAGGCCCTCAAGCAGACGGTCAACACCTACCCGACGTCGTCCTACCCGGATCTGGGGAAGGTGATCCTCGAGCTCGGCATCGGCGAGGCGATCGTGACCGTGATGAGCGAACGGGGCGCGCCCACGCCGGTCGCCTGGACCCGGATGCGTGCGCCGGAGTCACTGATGGGCGCCGCCGACGCGGCTGCGATGGAGGCTGCGGTGAAGGCTTCGCCGCTCTATGCGAAGTACGCCGAGGCGGTCGATCGGGAGTCGGCCCGGGAGGTGCTCGCCAAGAAGCTCGAGGGCGGCGCCGTCAAGGCCGGGTCGGACGCCGCCGGTGGTGCCGGCACCACCGACGAGCACCACGTCGAGGTCCCCAAGCCCACCAAGAGCTCGAAGTCGAAGAAGCCCGACAAGTCGATGGTCGAGCAGGTGGTCACCTCGACCGCTTTCAAACAGGTCGCCCGCACCGCCGCTCGCGAGATCGTCCGTGGCCTCTTCAAGACCGGCCGCCGGTGAGTTGCGCCCCAATCGCGTCGAGTTGCGCCTAAAACGCGTTGAGTTGCGCCTAAGACGCGTTGACTCCCGTGCCGAGCACAACTCAACCGGATTCGTCCGCAACTGAACCGGTTTTGGGACGAACTCAACGGTCGAGCCACTCCGTGGCGGTGGCGACGGTGACGCCGAAGATCAGGTAGAGGGCGGGGAGCCACCAACCGACACCGCCGAGCTGGTCGTTCGCGGGGGAGTACGCGAACAGGCCGGCGTGGTGCATGACGATCTCGATCAGGGTGCCGACGATCGCGACGAGGACACCACAGGCGACGGCGTAGCCGTCCGCGAGGACCGCGGTGCCGGCGAGGGCGATCGCCCAGATGAGCGTGGTCGAGACGGCCGGTTGGGTGATTCCGAGCGCGCTGGTGGCGTACGCGGCCATCACGGTCGCGACCCCGCCGACGGCGTGCCGGATGGTGATGTCGCGGCGCAGTGGGCCGAGCCAGCGGCGTACGAGCGCGATGACCACCGTTGCGACGGCCACCATCAGCGGGAACGTGATCGGCACACCCCACCAGAACGGCACCGCGTACGCGTCCCGGTCGTAGCTCTCGGTGCCGGAGACGACGTGCATGTGGTCGCCGAGCGGTGCGACCACGAGGCCGACGAGGAAGAGGACCAGGAGCGTCCGTGTCGATCGACTCATGGCCGCGGCTCGAGGATCACCACGGGGATCTCGCGGTCGGTCCAGCGGGCGTACTTCGCGAAGTCGGCGTAGAGCGTGACCAGCCGCGGCCACAGCGCGGCCCGTTCGTCAGCGTCGGCGACGCGGGCATGCACCGGCACGTCCGAATGGCCCCGGAGGTGCACCACTGTGTCGGGGTGGGCGACCAGGTTCGCGAACCACTGCGGGTTGTTCGGCAACCCACCCTGCGAGGCCACGATGACCAGATCATCTCCGTCGCGCAGATACAGCAGCGGCGTGGTGAACGTCGTGCCGCTTCTGCGGCCCACGTGCTCGAGCAGCAGTGTCGGCACCGGATGCAAGAACCCCGCGCCCACGCGCCAGTTGCTGCCGATGCGACCGTTGGTCGCCTTGAAGACCCGGACCTGCGTGCGGGCCATCGTCTTGATGAGCTTCGCCGCGGCCGGCGAGTCGAGCCCCTTCGGGGCGTC
>DASVMH010000263.1:0-4494 GCA_036384455.1 Marmoricola sp.
CTACGCAACTATGGGTTTTTCGCGCCCGGTGGACAGGACGACCCACCACAAGCCGGACAGCCGAGCGCGGAGAGCGGCCACCCGTCCACCGTCCTCGTCGGCGCCAAGGACCGCAACCCACGGCGACCCGTCAGCCGCGAGAGCAGGCCAGGTCGGGCGCCGCCGTGCACGATGCCGCGCCCGGACAACACCCGAACCGGCGGATTCACCCCGCCGTCCGCTCCAGCACACTCACGCCCTGCCCGGTCCACAACAACCGATAGGCCACACCCCCGTAGACCGAGGAGAAGTACGACGCGAGCTTCGGAGGTGCCGGCGGTCCCCAGCCCGTGTTCTCGTCGACCACGACGTAGCGCGGCGTGACGCCGCTGGTCCCGATCCAGTACGCCCGGTCGCGCCCGGCCAGGTGCGAGAGCGCACCGAGGTCGGAGGCCACCGTGACCCCCGGCGGCACCAGATCGATCGCGTGCCTCAGCGCCGCGCGGTGGCCGCTGTCTTGCCACAGCACCGGCCGGGTGAGCTGACGCAACGGCGACCACGGGAGCGAGCCGAAGGCCACCGCGGCAGCGATGGGGATCGCCGCAGCACCCCACCAGCGCAGCAACCGCGTGCGGGCGCGGCCGAGTCGTTCGACGCCGTCGACCAGGGCGATGAAAGCGATCGGCATCAGCACCGCGTCGTAGTGCCAGTCGGTGCCCCAGTAGGCGGGGTTGTCGGAGGCGAACCGCCACGCGAGCGTAGGCAGCGCCAGCAGACTGATCGGCGAGCGGACAGCGACGGCGGCGCACACCAGGAGCAGCCGCCCGAACGTCCGCGCGCGCGTACCCCAGCCGCCGACCCCACCGCCGCCGAACTTGGAGAAGTACTCATAGCCGTTGCCCGCCGCGAAATGCGGGATCAGGACGAGCACCTCGATCGCGCTCGCCAACAGGCCGAACACCGCAAGGGCCAGGCCCGCGACCCGGCGCAGGTGATCCTGCGGTTCCCATGGGCGCCGCCACGGAGCAGCCACCAGCAGGCCGACGACGGCGACGGTGGCACCGAGGTCCTCCTTGACGAGGACGAGCGGGACCGACCATGCGATCGCCGCCCGCCACCGCTCCTCGACCAGCGCCGCAGCCGCGAAGGCGATCATCGGGACCGCGAAGGCGATCTCATGGAAGTCGACCTGCACCGCCTGCACCAAGCCGAACGACAAGCCATAGCTCACCGCGATGATCGCGGCCGGCACAGCGCCGAGACGTCGCAGCGCGAGTCCGGCGACCGGCACGACCGACAGACCGAGGAGCACCGAGTGCGCCACGAGGAGCGTCACCGGCGAGGGGAAGATCCGATAGAGCGGACCGAGGATCGCCAGGATGGGTGAGAAGTGGTCACCGAGGAAGTCGAAGCCGGCGCCCTTGACCTCGGCGATCGGCGCCTGCAGATGCCCGTAGTGGGACACGACCTCGGTGAAGATGCCCAGATCCCACGACGTCCACATGAATCCGCGATAGCGAGCGATCGCCAAGGTGGCGTAGAGGATCGTGAACACGGATGCGAGCGCCCAGGGCAACGAGCGCCGGGCGTACGCGCGGCTCACATGTCCTCGAGGTAGTCGTCCTCGCGCTCGCGGATCTCGCTCTCGAGGGCCTCGTTGAGGTCGTCGGTGACCCTTGCCCCCGCTTCGTCCTTCGCCGAGATCGATTTCCAGGCGTTGTCCACCGATGCGCCCACGTCGATCAGCCGTGCCTTGGCCACCTCGGGCTTGGCCATCTCACGGGCGACGTAGTTGGCGACGAAGCGGCGCAACTCGACCTCGACGTTGGCGATCCGCTGGACGAGGGTGGCGCGGAGTCCCTCGGCGCGGACACTCGCCTTCACGTCGCGCGGGCTCGGCGGGGTCACCTCGATGAAGATCCGTACGCCGGAGAGGGCCCGCGCGGTGAGCACGAGCGGGACGAGCAGATCGCCGTGGAAGCGGTGGACTCCGTCGGGGAGGCCGAGTTCGAAATCGAGGGTGACCGGCACCTCGACGCGGTAGGCGAGCGCCTCACCCGGGACCGGAGAGACCTCGGCCTCGCCGATGGCCCCGGTGGCGCTGATCTTGGCGATCTTCGCCGGGCCGACGCCGATGGGGCCGAAGTCGATCGGTTGGCCCGAGAGGGCGGCCACACCGCTGGCCACCCGGTCAGCGGTCACGGCCGCGCGGAAGAACGCGTTGCCCCAGGTCTCGTAACTGACGTACTCGGCATCAGTGACGAGGGGCTGCTCCGCGCGCGGGTCGGCCATCACGCCTCCAGGACCACAGGGATGATCATCGGGCGACGGCGGTGCGTGTTGGAGACCCACCGGCCGACGACCCGCCGGATCGCCTGTTGCAACTGATAGGAGTCGTCGACACCCTCCGAGACGGCCTTGTCGATCGCATCGATGATCGGCTGCCGGACACCGTCGAAGGTGCCCTCGTCCTCAGCGAAGCCGCGTGCCTGGATCTCGGGACCGCTGAGCACCTTGCCGGTCTGCGAGTCCACGACCACGATCACCGAGATGAAGCCCTCCTCACCGAGGATGCGACGATCCTTCAGCGAGGTCTCGGTGATGTCTCCGATCGACGAACCGTCGACGAAGACATAACCGCAGTCGACCTTGCCGGTGATCCGCGCGCGGCCGTCGATCAGGTCGACCACGATGCCGTCCTCGGCGACCACGACGTGGTCATCGGGAACGCCGGCGGCACGGGCCAGGTCGGCATTGGCATGCATGTGCCGCACCTCGCCGTGGACCGGCAGCACGTTGCGCGGCTTGAGGATGTTGTAGCAGTAGAGCAACTCCCCCGCGCTCGCGTGACCGGAGACGTGGACGAGGGCGTTGCCCTTGTGCACCACGTCGGCACCACACTTGATCAGGCCGTTGATCACCCGATAGACGGCGTTCTCGTTGCCGGGGATCAACGACGACGCGAGCACCACGGTGTCGCCCGGCTCGATGTGCACGAAGTTGTGGTTGTTCTGCGCGATCCGGGCCAGCGCGGAGAGCGGTTCGCCCTGCGACCCGGTCGAGATCAGCACCACCTTCTCGGGCGGCATGTCGGCCAGCGCCTTGGCATCGACGAGCAGACCTTCGGGCATGTCGAGGTAGCCGAGATCGCTGGCGATGCCCATGTTGCGCACCATCGAGCGACCGACGTAGGCGACCTTGCGTCCGTGCGCGGCCGCGGCGTCGAGCACCTGCTGCACACGGTGCACGTGGCTGGCGAAGCAGGCCACGATGATCCGCTGCGTCGACTTGGCGAACACCCGGTCCAGCACCGGGGCGATGTCCTTCTCCGACGTGGTGAAACCCGGGACCTCGGCGTTGGTCGAGTCGGGCAGGAAGAGATCCACGCCCTCCTCACCCAGCCGGGCGAACGCACGCAGATCGGTGATCCGGCCGTCGAGCGGGAGTTGGTCCATCTTGAAGTCGCCCGTGTGCAACGCCAGCCCCGCGGGCGTACGGATAGCGACCGCGAGGGCGTCGGGGATCGAGTGGTTGACCGCGACGAACTCGAGGTCCCACGGCCCGAAGCTGACCCGGTCACCCTCCGCGACGATGTGCTGTTCGGTGTTCTTGATCCGGTGTTCGCGGAGCTTGGAGCCGACCAGCGCGAGCGTCAACTGCGATCCGGCGATCGGGATGTCGGGGCGCTCGCGCAGGAGGTACGGCACCGCGCCGATGTGGTCCTCGTGCCCGTGGGTGAGCACCAACGCGTCGACGGCGTCGAGGCGATCCCGGATCGCGTCGAAGTCAGGCAGGATCAGATCGACGCCGGGATGGTTCTCCTCCGGGAAGAGCACGCCACAGTCGACGATCAGCAGCCGCCCGTCGTACTCGAAGACGGTCATGTTGCGCCCGACCTCGCCGAGCCCGCCCAGGGCGATGACGCGCAGCCCACCCTTGGGAAGCGCCGGCGGCGGCGACAGCTCGAAGTGCGGGTGGCTCATCCGATGAGGCCCGCCGCCACGAGGCCCGCACGGAGGGCGTCGACCTCGGCGTCGGTCAGCTCGACGAGCGGGAGTCGGACCCGACGGTTGTCGAGCACCCCGGCGAGCTGCAGGGCGGCCTTGGCGGTGGTCGCGCCGTAGTTGGGCACCCCCATCACCGCCTCGAACGCGGGCAGCAGTTGCTGATAGGTCGCCAACGCCTTGGCGTGGTCACCACCGAGGAAGTCGTTGATCATGCCGGCCAGCTGGGGGCCGGCGGCGTGTCCGACCACGCTGACCAGGCCACAGCCCCCGTGGGCCAGGAAGCCGAGGGTCCTGATGTCGTCCCCGGAGTAGACGGCGTAGCCGAGTTGGGCCAGCTTCGCCGCTCGCGGGAGGTCCCCGACCGCGTCCTTGACCGCGATCACCCGGTCGTCGTCGGCGAGCGCCTCGTAGACCGGCAGTGAGATCTCGGTGCCGGTGCGGCCCGGCACGTCGTAGAGCATGACCGGGGCGCCGGCGTGATCGATGACGGCGCGGAAGTGCGCGAGCA
>DASVMH010000264.1:0-8481 GCA_036384455.1 Marmoricola sp.
GCAGACGTTCGTCTACGACAGCACCGGCGGCCAGAAGGGCACGCTATATCCCCTCGCCGACAGCGGGGTCTTCTTCCCCGCGTGCGACGTGTTGGGCGGTACGGGGACTGCCGCTTTGATATTGGGATTCAACAAGGACGCGTACGTGCACGGTTCGGCCGATGACGAGTCCCAGGGTGCCGGCGCGAGCGACCAGCAGACCAACGGCACGGTGACGACCACTATGCCCGCGCACTGGTCGAGCGTCACGGTCGAACCTGCCGATGCAGGCAGCAACCAGCGGGTCGTGAAATGGATTGTCTCAGCCGACTCCTCCGGTACGGCGTACGTCGACCTGAGGCTCCTCGTGAACACGTCCACCACCGACGGCAACCCGGTGGTCGACCAGGTCTCGGCGTCGCTGTTCGCGTCGTCGACGCGGTGCCAGGTGATCGCGACGCTCACCCCGTCGACCGTGGTCGACCACTGAGTCAGAGCAGGCCGAGCTCGACGAGGTCGGCGCGGAGCGCCTGAGGGCTGGTGAACGCGATCGCCTGCAGGCCGGCGGCACGGGCGCCGGCGACGTTCGCATCGCTGTCGTCGACGAAGAGCAGATCCTGACTGCGGTGTCCGCTGCGGCGCACGACGAGCTCGAAGATCTCGCGGTCGGGCTTGGCGATGCCTTCGCGGCCGGAGACGACGATGGCGTCGAAGAGGCCCAGCCAGTCGTAGGTCTCCTCGGCGTGGTGGAACGTCTCCGCCGACCAGTTCGTCAGCGCGAAGACCGGCACGCCGCGACTGTGCAGTTCGCGCAGGATCTGGACCGTCCCCCGGATCTCTCCTGCGAGTGAGGCGGCGAAATTCGGTCGATAGGCGAGGAGGTGTTCGCGCCACTGCGGGTGGATGTCGACGGCCTCGGCCTCCGCCTCGGCGAAGGGCCGGCCCGCGTCCTGGGGGTGGTTCCAGGCGAAGAAGTCGAAGCCGGCCATGAAGGCTCGGGCCTCCTCGGCCCCGACACCGGCGGCGACCGCACGCTCGGGCTCCCACCGGATCAGGACGTTCCCGAGATCGAACACGACACCCATCACGACGGCGATGTTACGACGCTGTTGTGAGTGGCCCGGCCGCGTGGCAGGGTCTGGCCATGGAGCAGCCCACGTACCTCGATGACCGCCTCACCCATTGGGCGCAGGCCACGCCCGACGCCGAGGCGATCACCTACCTCGACCGCACCTGGACGTGGGCGGAGTGGGATGGGCGCGTACGCCGTCTCGCCGGAGCCCTGGCCGCGCACGGCATCGGTCGCGGGGATGTCGTCGGCAGCCTCGACAAGAACCATCCGGCGACCGTCGAGCTGACGATGGCGGCGGCATCGTTGGGCGCGGCGACCGCGATCTTCAACTGGCGGCTCGCCGGCGACGAGGTCGACTACGCCGTCAACGACTCCGGTGCCCGGCTGCTCGTCGTCGGCACCGAGCTGATGCCGCTGGTCGACAAGATCCGGGACAAGCTGCCGAAGGTCGAGAAGGTGGTCGAGGTGACCCCGGACGGGGCCGATGGCGACCCGTACGAGGCGTGGATCGCGGATGCGGAGCCGCAGGACCGTGCCGAGGACGTCGAGCCGGGCGACGTCTGCCTGGTGATGTATTCGTCGGGCACCACCGGGCGGCCCAAGGGCGTGATGCTCAGCCAGGCCAACATCCTCGAGCACACCATCAACGCCCACGACGGCTGGGAATTCGACCCGGGCGACAAGAACATGGTGTCGATGCCGCTCTTCCACGTCGGCGGGACGTCCTACATCCAGCAGGGCATCCACGACGGCGTCGCGACCGTGATGACGCGTGAGGCCGACGGTGCCTCGCTCGCCGGCGCGATCCTCAAGGGCGCGAACCGTACGTTCCTGGTGCCGGCCGTGCTCGCCCAGGTGCTCCAGGCCGGGCCGGACGCGATCGCGCTGTTCGGCAAGCTCAAGACGTATTGCTACGGCGCCTCGCCGATGCCGCTGCCGTTGCTGCGCGCCGCGATGGATGCGTGGCCGGACACCGACTTCATCCAGGTCTACGGCCTCACCGAGGTCTGCGGCGTGATCACCCACCTGATGCCCGAGGAGCATCGTGACGCTCTCGCGACCGGCAATGAGCATCGGCTGGTCAGTGCGGGCAAGGTGATCCCGAAGACCGAGGTCAAGGTCGTCGACCCCGCGACCCTCGACGAGTTGCCTCTCGGCGAGCACGGCGAGCTGTGGTTCCGCACCCCCCAGCTGATGAAGGGATATCTCGGCCGCGACGACGCCACCCGTGAGGTGATCACCGACGACGGATGGTTCCGCAGCGGCGACATGGGCAAGGTCGACGCCGACGGGTACGTCTACGTCGAGGACCGTCTCAAGGACATGATCATCAGCGGCGGCGAGAACATCTACTCACCCGAGATCGAGCGCGTTCTGGCCGAGCATCCCGCCGTCATGGAGGTCGCGATCATTGGTGTGCCCGACGACACCTGGGGCGAGGCGGTCAAGGCCGTGATCGCGCTGCACCCGGGGACCGAGGCCACCGAAGACGAGCTGATCGCGTACTGCCGTGAGCACCTCGCGCATTTCAAGTGCCCGAAGTCCGTCGACTTCCTGGAGGCGCTGCCGCGTAACCCGACCGGCAAGATCCTCAAGCGCGATCTGCGGCAGCAGTACTGGTCCGGTCACGATCGCGCGGTGGTCTGAGTCTCCTCGATGTGCAGCGTCAGCTTCTTCAGCAACCGGTTGAGCGTGGCCAGTTCCTTCTCGGTTAACACGGTGGCGACCTCGTCCTCGGAGTGACCGCGCAGTTGCATCGCCCGGTTCCAGATCGCGAAGCCGGCGCGGGTCGCCTCGATGTCGACCCGGCGACGGTCGGACTGGCCCGGCATCCGCTTGATCCAGCCCTTCTTCTCCATCGCGTCCAGCCGTCCGGTCATGCCGGCGTTCGACAGCCCCAATCGCTCGGCGAGCTCTCCCGGCCGAGCCTTGCCGGGGGTGTCGCTGATCATCAACAGGTGCAGGGTGGAGTATTCGAAGTCCTCGAGACCCACCTCGGCGGCTGAGCTCTTGGTGATCGCGTCGAGCCAGCGCACGATGTGGTTGACCCGGACGGTCATCGCCTCGACCCCGTCGTCGAAGGAGTGGTCGAGCACCCAGTGATCACGCCAACGCTCGACGTGGAGGTCTGCTTCGTCCTTCGGCATGGTCGCATTCTAGCGAATATTTAGGTGGCGAATAGTTCGCTAACGAAATATAGTGGCCGGCGTGCAGACCCGCCCCGACCACGCGCTGAGGCACGCGTCGTACCGCTGGCTGATCAGCGGCACCACGATCAACAACCTCGGCAACGGCATCTCGCCCGTGGCGATCGCCTTCGCTGTGCTCGACCTGGGCGGCTCGGCCAGCCAGCTCGGGCTCGTTGTCGGCGCGTACGCCCTGGCCGATGTAGCTGCAGTGGTCGGCGGGGGCGTTCTCGGCGACCGTTGGTCGCGCACGGCGATGATGCGCGGTTCGATGGCCGCCGTCGCCGTGGTGCAGGCGGCGGTGGCGGCGAGCCTGATCGGTGGGTGGGGGAGCATCTGGCTCCTTGGCGTGCTCGGTGCGATCAACGGCGCGCTGTCGTCGCTCGCCGGCCCGAGCACCCAGGCGATCACGCCGCAGACCGTTCCCGAGGGGGTGCTCCGACAGGCGATCACCTTGCGCCGGCTCAGCCAGAACATGGCCGTCCTGATCGGTTCAGGGGTCGCCGGGCTGCTGGTCTCCTGGGTCGGGTCCGGATGGGCGCTTGCCGTGGATGCGGCCACCTTCGCGCTGGCGGCGCTGTGCTTCCTCGGCATCAGGGTCCGGCCGGTGGCTGACGTGGGTGGGTCGACGGCAAGGTTCTTCGCCGAGGCCGTGTCCGGATTCCGGGAGGTGCTCCGGCACAGCTGGCTGTGGGGCGGCATCGCGATGGCGCTGGTCTACCACTTCTTCTACGGCGGCGCCCAGGGCGTGCTCGGGCCGATCGTGGTCGGGGACCACTTCGGCCGCGCGGCGTGGGGGTACGCCCTGTCGGCGATGATGGCGGGCTTCGTCGTCGGGGGAGCGGTCAGCCTCGTCTGGAGACCGCGTCGGATCCTGCTCGTCGGCGAGCTCTTCTTGATGCTCACCGTGTGCTTCCCGCTCACGATGGCGCTCTCCGACCAGGTCGCGCTCGTGCTGATCGGTGCCTTCCTGCACGGCTTCGGGCTGGAGATCTTCAGCGTGGGCTGGGATCTCGCGATCCAGGAGAACGTCGCACCCGAGATGCTCGCGCGGGTCTACTCCTTCGACCAGCTCGGCTCGTTCATCGCGCGTCCACTCGGCCTCGCGCTCACCGGAGTTGCGGCGGGCGCGACCAGCGATCGTTCCTGGCTGCTGGTGGTGGCCGTCGCGATGCTGGTCGCGGAGGTGGCGCCCTTCTGGATCCCCGACGTGCGCCGGCTCACCCGGCGCGCGACGGCCGCCGAGCACGTCGCCGGCAGCCAACCTCTTGGTGACAGCGGCGGCGAGCTTGCCGTACGGACGGTAGATCTCGGGGATCGCGGCTGACGGCTCGGCGGCCCAGAGCCCGTGGTCGCACTCACCGCACGGTCAGGCTGCGCCGGGCGTAGCCGCGCACGTCGGCGTCACGATCCTTGGTCGCCACCTCGAGCGCGTCCCGCACGTCCTGCCGCTCGGGCCAGGTGCCCAAGGCGATGACCGCGGCCTTGCGGACGTCGAGGTTGTCGTCGGAGGTCACCTCGATCAGGGCCGGGACCGCAACCTGTTCGGGGCCGCCGGCCAGACCGCGGGCGGCCCCGGTCCGTACCTGCCAGGCATCGTCGAGAAGAGCGGCCGCGCACAACGCCGCCAATCCGCTCTGCCCGCCGGCCGCCGCCGACGACTCGAGGGCTGCCGCTCGGACGAGGGGCTCCGGATCGTGCGCGAGGACGGTGAGTGAGTCGAGGGCGGCTCCATTGAGATCCGCGAGCCGTCCGAGCCCCGCGGCCGCAGCGATGCGCACTCCGCGATCAGCGTCCGCGCAGGCCTTGGTGATCCCGCTGACGTCGTCGTGGAGGACGAGACCACGCACGGCCTCGCGCCGTACGCGTGGATCGCGGTCGGCGAGCGCTCCTCGGAAGATCTCAACCGCGCCGAGCTCCAGGGCTCGGAGTACGTCCAGCACGCTGGCCCTGACCTCGGGATCGGCGTTCCTACGCTCCGCTACGAGGCCGGCCGCAAGGTCCTTGTCGGGGGGAAGCACTTCGACCAGCTCGCGCAGAGCGTGCGCCGCGGCACGGCGAACCTCGCCGTGCTCGTCTGCGAGTGCGTCCGCCAGCAGCGGTCCCCCGCCCGGTGGCAGGCACTCGGTGACGGTGGCCACCGCGGTCCTGCGGACCTCGGGGTCGGGGTCGGTCAGGAAGGGTGCCAGGTCGTCGGCCGATGGGGACTGCTCGGCAAGCGCGATCAGCTCCAGGATGCGGGGAGAGCGGGACTCCCGACGCGGACCGGAGCCTTCGTGGCCGGGCTCCGCGGTCGTGGTCGACCTGGTCCGGTCGGCCGGCTGGGCCACGGCCAGCACCGCTGGTTCGATCGGTTCGGGCACCTCGATGTCGGGCACCTGCACGACGTACGGGTTGACCGGTCGGCTGAGGAACTCGGTGGTGCTGTCCTCCCGGAGCCGGACGTTGAGGTGGAAGAACCAGTTCGCGTCGTCACGTTCGGGAAGATCCGCGCGGGAGTGGTACAGCCCCCACCGACTCTCCTCGCGGACCAGTGATGCGCGCGCAGCCAACTCCGCGCAGTCGCGGATGAACGAGACCTCGGCGCACCGCATCAACTCGTGCGGTGTCCGCGCCCCCATCTCGTCGAGGTCCTCACGCATCCGCGCGAACGACTCGAGCGCGATCTCGAGCTTGTGAGCGGTCTTGGGCGGAGCGACATAGTCGTTGACGAAACGGCGCAGTTTGAATTCCACCTGCGCCTGCGGCGGCCCGTCCGGGCGGCGCAGGGGCGCGTAGATCAGCTCGTGGGCGGCGACCACCTGTTCCTCGGGGAGCGATTCCGGTGGGCGACTGTGCTCGGCCGCGTGGGAACCGGCGAGGTCGCCGAAGACGAACGCGCCGATCATGTAGTTGTGCGGGACGCAGGCAAGGTCGCCGGCGGCGTACAGGCCGGGGACCGTGGTCTGCGCGTTCTCGTCGACCCAGACCCCCGACGACGAGTGGCCGCCGCACAGCCCGATCTCGGAGATGTGCATCTCGACGTCGTGGGTGCGGTAGTCGTGGTTGCGGCCGGCGTGGAAGGTTCCGCGGGTGGGCCGCTCGGTGCGGTGCAGGATCCCCTCGAGCTCGGTGAGGGTCTCGTCGGGGAGATGGGTCAGCTTCAGATAGATCGGCCCGCGCGCGGAGTCGATCTCTCGTTTGACCTCGGCGATCATCTGCCCCGACCAGTAGTCGCAGTCGACGAAGCGTTCACCCTCGGCGTTGACCTGATAGCCGCCGAACGGGTTCGCCACGTATGCACAGGCGGGGCCGTTGTAGTCCTTGATCAACGGGTTGATCTGGAAGCACTCGATCCCGCTCAGCTCAGCGCCTGCGTGGTAGGCCATCGCGTACCCGTCGCCGGCATTGGTCGGGTTCTCGTAGGTGCCGTAGAGGTAGCCGCTGGCCGGCAGCCCGAGCCGCCCGCAGGCGCCGGTGGCGAGGACGACGGCACCGGCTGTCACGGTCACGAACTCGCCCGAGCGGGTGTCGAAACCGGCCGCGCCGACCGCGCGACCGCCCTCGGTGAGCACCCGGACGGGCATGATCCGGTTCTCGATCTGCAGCTTCTCCCGGATGTGCCGCTGGCGCATGACCCGATAGAGCACCTTCTTGACGTCCTTGCCCTCCGGCATGGGCAGGACGTACTGACCCGAACGGTGCACCTGCCGGACGGCGTACTCGTTGTGCTCGTCCTTCTCGAACTTGACGCCGTACCGCTCGAGGCGTTGGACCATGTCGAAGCCGCGGCTCGCGGTCTGCCAGATGGTGCGTTGGTTGACGATGCCGTCGTTGGCGCGGGTGATCTCGGCGACGTAGTCCTCCGGAGTCGCCTTCCCCGGGATCACGGCGTTGTTCACCCCATCCATGCCCATCGCCAGCGAGCCGGAGTGACGCACGTGCGCCTTCTCGAGCAACAACACACGCGAACCGGCCTCGGCCGCGGTGATCGCTGCCATCGTGCCGGCGGTGCCGCCGCCGATCACGAGCACGTCGCACGACAGTTCGCGCCGCTGCGAGGGCAGCGGGATGGTCGGCGTCTCGGTGGTCATGCGGGCGTCCTCTCAATGATGGGTGCGAGGGAGTGGGTGGTCGACAGGTCGTCGAGGATCCGGCCGCGAAGCTCGCTGGGCGCGGACCCGCCGGGCTCGCGGGGATGGGGGATGCGA
This sequence comes from Marmoricola sp., assembly GCA_036384455.1. Classification (GTDB taxonomy): domain Bacteria; phylum Actinomycetota; class Actinomycetes; order Propionibacteriales; family Nocardioidaceae; genus Marmoricola. The sequence continues at coordinate 7,428 of DASVMH010000264.1, forward strand.
TGCTCGGCGACGAGTCCGTGGCGGCCGAGCACCACGACGCGGTCCCCCAACGTGAGTGCCTCGTCGACGTCGTGGGTCACGAACACGACCGTGCACGACGACTCCTCCCAGGCCTTGATCAGCAACTGCTGCATGGAGGCGCGGGTCTGTGCGTCGAGGGCGCCGAAGGGCTCGTCCATGCAGATCACCGCAGGTTCCAGGGCGAGCGCTCGCGCGAGTTGTACGCGTTGGCGCATGCCCCCGGAGAGCTGACCGGGCAGGCGATCGGCGTACGGCGTCAGCCCGACCTGGTCGAGCCAGGCGGCCGCCCGGCGGCGGCGCTCGGCGCGGCCCACCCCCTGCACCGCCATGCCCAACTCCACGTTGCGGCGCGCCGACCGCCAGGGCAGCAGGGCGTCGTCCTGGAAGACCAGCGCCCGGTCCGCCGCCGGGCCGCGCACCGGCTCGCCGTTCGCGGACAGCTCGCCGGCGAGCGGACGGATCAGGCCGACCACGGCGCGCAGGAGCGTCGACTTGCCACAGCCGGAGTGACCGAGCACGACGAGGATCTCGCCGGCTCGGATCTCGAGGTCGAGGTTGTCAACGACAGCGTCACCGGCATAACCGAGCGTCACCTTGTTCACGCGTACGACCGGTTCCGCGCTCATCGCTGACTCCTCTGCTCTGAGGGGAGCCACCGGGTCATCCGGCGGCCGACGAGCTCGACGCAGCTCGAGGTGAACCAGCCGATGGCGCCGATCGTCAGCATCCCGACCAGGACGTCGGGGTAGTCGATGATCGTGTAGGCCTGCCAGGTCCGGTAGCCCACGCCGTAGTTGCCGGAGATCATCTCGGCGGAGATCACGCAGATCCAGGCGACGCCCATGCCGACGGAGAGGCCACCGAACACGCCCGGCACGATGCCCGGGAGTACGACGGAGCGGAGCATCCGCACCCGCGACGAGCCCATGGTCAGCATCGCCTCCTCCCAGACCGCGGGGAGGGTCCGCACCGCGTGGCGGGTGCTCACCAGGATCGGGAAGAACGCTGCGGTCGCGGTGATGAACACGATGCC
>DASVMH010000265.1:0-9864 GCA_036384455.1 Marmoricola sp.
GATCCTCGTGCCGTTCTCCGACTACGCCTTCAACAAGGCCCACTCGGCCGCCTACGGCGTGGTGTCGTACTGGACCGCCTACCTCAAGGCCAACTACCCCGTCGAGTACATGGCCGCGCTGCTCACCTCGGTCAAGGACGACAAGGACAAGATGGCGGTCTACCTCGGTGAGTGCCGCCGGATGAAGATCCAGGTGCTGCCTCCCGACGTCAACGAGTCCGCCCACGACTTCACCGCCGTCGGCAACGACATCCGCTTCGGCCTCACCGCCGTGCGCAACGTCGGCCACAACGTCGTCGACGGCATCGTCGCGGCGCGCGAGGAGAAGGGCCGCTTCGAGGACTTCAACGACTTCCTCTCCAAGGTGCCGGCCCAGGTGTGCAACAAGCGGGTCGTCGAGTCGCTGATCAAGGCCGGCGCCTTCGACGACCTCAAGCACCGGCGCCGCGCCCTGGTCGCCATCCACGAGTCGGCCGTCGACCAGTACGTCGACGTCAAGCGCAACGAGGCGATCGGCCAGGACTCGCTCTTCGCCGGCCTCGATGACGCAGATGCTGGTGACTCGTGGAACGGCATGACCGTGGCGATCCCCGACCTCGAGGAGTGGGACAAGCAGACCCTGCTCGGCAACGAGCGGGAGATGCTCGGCCTCTACGTCTCCGACCACCCGCTGTTCGGTCTCGAGCACATCTTGGCCGGTGCCGCCGACTGCACGATCGGTGACCTGCTCGCCGCCGAGGACCGTCCTGACGGCTCGATGGTGACGGTGTGCGGCCTGGTCACCTCGGTGCAGCGCAAGATCACCAAGCGCGGTGACAGCTGGGCGATGGTCACGTTGGAGGATCTCGAAGGTGCCATCGACGTGCTGCTCTTCCCGGCGTCCTACCAGTTGGCCGCTCCGCTGCTCAACCCCGACTCGGTGCTGACGATCCGTGCCCGGATCTCCCGCAGCAAGGAACAGCCGGAGTTGCATGCGCAGGACGTCTCGGCTCCCGACGTACGCACCGGCAGCGGCGGTCCGGTCGAGATCGCGTTGCCGGCCACCCGCTGCACACCACCGGTGGTCGAGCAGCTCAAGGACGTGCTGCGCACCCACCCCGGGGTCACCGAGGTCCGGCTGTTGCTCAAGACGCGTGGCTCCACGAAGGTGCTGCGTCTCGATGACCGCCTGCGGGTGACCTCCTCGCCGGCGCTGATCGCCGATCTCAAGCATCTGCTCGGTCCGGGGTGCGTCGCGTGAGCGAACGCTTCCCCAGGCTGGTCCTGGATCTGCTCATCACGCTCGCGGTCTTCGCGGTCCTCGCGATCATCGGTGCCGCCGTCTGGAACCAGGTGACGCACCCACCCGTGTTCGTCCGGACGGCTCAGGGTGCGGAGATGGATCAGCTGCGGCTGTCCGGCCTTTTCGCCCTCGACGGGTGGTACGCCGTCATCGCCGGTGTCCTGGGGCTGATCGGCGGTCTGATCGTGCTGTGGTGGCGCAGCCTCGAGGCGGTCTGGGTGCTCATCGCCGGCGTGATCAGCAGCCTCGCTGCGGCCTGGCTGATGATCGCCGTCGGCCGACAGATCGGCCCGAGCAACCCGGGCGCGGTGCTCCAACATGCACCGGTCGGCGCCAAGGCACCGGTGCAGCTCAGCGTGGCGGACCACCACTTCCTGTGGAGCGTGCACGGCCATCACCTGATCTCGTTCAGTGCGCCCTCCGTCGCGATCATGTGGCCGCTCGGAGCGGTGCTCGGCATGCTCCTCGTGCTGATGTTCAGTTCGGGGACCAGCGGGTCCGCGCCAGTTCCGTCGCCGGAAGCGACGGCAGAGCCCGAATCGACCTGACCTCCTCGCGCAGGATCCCGGCGAGCAACAGCAGTCTCTCCGCCGCCGAGTCTGCCTCCAGGAGTCGCTGCCTCTCCGGCATCGGCAGCAGGCTCGAGGCCGCGAGCGTGTACGACAGGTATTCCGGGTCCTGGGGGAGATCGCCCGCGATCGGGTCCTCGCCGCGCAGCGCGCCGACCAGGGCGCGGTACTCCTCGTACACCCCGAGCGCAGCGGTCACCGCGATCGGCGTGGCCTCGTCGGCCTCCTCATCGGTGAGCAACTCGACCTCGCCGCGGAAATACTCCCCGCCGGTCTCCATCGACATCAGCCGTAGCCGCTGCCGGCCGACCACTTCGATGTCGAAGCGGCCGTCGTCGTAGCGCTCGTGCCGGGTGAGCTGCACCAGGGTGCCGACACGGTAGGAGGACTGCACGCCGTGGTCGCCCACCTCGTACCCCTCCCGGATCGCGACGATGCCGAACACGTGCCCGGCCGGCTCCGGATCGGCGAGCAGATCGCGCACCAGCGCGCGGTAGCGATCCTCGAAGATGTGCAGCGGCACCACCACGCCGGGGAAGACCACGGCGTTGAGCGGGAACATCGGCACGGACGGCACCTGCCCACCGTAGGGGTTCCGTGCGCTGGAATCTCCCGCGACCGGCGCAGAGCGCCTCACTAGACTGGCCCCATGTTGCGCCGCATCGATCTCAGGGGCGCCGATTCCGCCGCTTCCCCTGACTACCGCACCCTCGTGCCTCGCGCCGACTTCGACGTCGAGGCCGCGCAGCATGTGGTGCGGCCGATCTGCGACGCCGTGCGCGAGCGGGGGGTCGAGGCGATCGTCGAATTCTCCGAGCGCTTCGACGGCGTCACCCAGACCGACATCCGGGTGCCGGTCGAGGAGCTCGGCAAGGCCCTGGAGTCGCTCGATCCGGCCGTACGCGCAGGGCTTGAGGAGTCGATCGCGCGGCTGCGCCGCACGTGTGAGGCCGAGTTGGAGCGTGACGTCACCACCGACGTCGCCCCCGGCGCACGGGTCACGCACCGGATGATCCCGGTCGAGCGGGTCGGTCTCTACGTCCCCGGTGGCATCGCGCCGCTGGTCTCCAGCGTGGTGATGAACGTCGTCCCCGCTCAGATCGCGGGTGTCGGCTCGATCGCCCTGACCAGCTCGCCTCAGAAGGACAACAACGGCCTTCCCGCGCCGACGATCCTCGCCGCGTGCGCGCTGCTCGGCATCGACGAGGTGTACGCCGTCGGCGGTGCCCAGGCGATCGCGATGCTCGCCTACGGCGCCGGCCCGTGTCGCAAGGTCGACCTGGTCACCGGCCCGGGCGCGATCTACACCGTTGCCGCGAAGCGCCTGCTCAAGGGCGTCGTCGGCATCGACGCCGAGGCCGGACCGACCGAGATCGCCATCCTCGCCGACGACACCGCGGTGCCGGCCTACGTCGCCGCCGACCTGATCAGCCAGGCCGAGCACGACCCGATGGCCGCCTCGGTGCTGGTCACCGACTCGCCCGCCCTGGCCGACGCGGTCGAGGCCGAGCTGGAGCCGCAGATCGCGGCCACCAAGCACAGCGAGCGGATCACCACCGCCCTGACCGGTGCCCAGTCCGGCATCGTCCTGGTCGATGACGTCGACCAGGGCCTCGACGTGGTCAACGCCTATGCCGCCGAGCACCTCGAGATCCAGACCGCCGACGCGGCTGCGGTCGCGGCGCGCGTACGCAACGCCGGAGCGATCTTCGTCGGCTCCTTCGCGCCGGTCTCACTCGGGGATTACTGCGCCGGCTCCAACCACGTGCTCCCGACCGCCGGATGCGCCTGCCACTCCTCGGGGTTGTCGGTGCGCTCGTTCCTGCGGGCCGTCCACGTCGTTGAATACGACGAGGCCGCGCTCGGCGCGGTCGCCGACCACGTCATCACCCTTGCCGAGGCCGAGGACCTTCCCGGTCACGGCTCGGCCGTCCGGGTCCGGGTCTCATGAGTTTTCCTCCGCTGCGGCCCGAACTGATCGGGGCGCAGCCCTATGGCGCGCCCCAGATCGACGTGCCCGTGCGGCTCAACACCAACGAGAACCCGTACGGCCCCTCCGAGATCGTCGTCAAGGACATCGCGGAGTCGGTCGCGGCCGCGGCATCCTCGCTCAACCGCTATCCCGACCGCGAGGCGACGGCGCTGCGCGAGGGGTTGGCGGCCTACCTGACCGCCGAGACCGGGGTGGCCCTCGGGGTCGACCGGGTCTGGGCGGCCAACGGCTCCAACGAGGTGATGCTGCAGATCCTGCAGGCCTTCGGCGGACCGGGCCGCACAGCGGTCAGCTTCGCGCCGACCTACTCGATGTATCCCGAGTACGCCCGCGACGCGATGACGGGCTGGGTGGCCGGCCGCCGCCACGAGGACTTCTCCTTCGACGACACGCACGCACGCGAGCTGATCGCCGAGCACGAGCCCACCGTGGTCTTCCTGCCCTCGCCCAACAACCCGACCGGCACCGCGCTGCCGCACGAGGTGATCGGCGGGTTGTGCGAGGCCGTCGGTGCGTTGGCGACGCCGGGCGTGGTCGTGATCGACGAGGCGTACGCCGAATTCCGCCGCGAGGGGGTGCCGAGTGCGCTCGAACTGCTCGGGACGCACCGCAACCTGATCGTCACCCGCACGATGAGCAAGGCCTTCGCGCTCGCGGGCGCCCGGTTGGGCTACCTCGCCGCAGACGCGGCGATCGTGGACGCGCTGCGGGTCGTCCGGCTGCCGTACCACCTCTCCTCGGTCACCCAGGCGACCGCTTCGGCGGCGCTCCGGCACGCCGGCGAGCTGCTCGGCCAGGTCGCGGTGCTGCGTGCCGAGCGTGATCGGGAGGTCGCCTGGCTGCGCGCTGCGGGCTTCGAGGTGGCCGAGTCGGACGCGAACTTCATCCTGTTCGGCCGGTTCGAGGACCGACACGCGGTCTGGCAGGGGCTGTTGGATCGGGGAGTATTGATCCGTGAGGTCGGCCCGGAGGGCTGGCTGCGGGTCTCGATCGGCACCGCCGACGAGATGCAGGCTTTCGAGAGAGCACTGGAAGAGGTCACGTCATGAGCGCTCGTACCGCGCGCATCGAACGCACCACCAAGGAGTCCAAGGTCGTCGTCGAGGTGGACCTCGACGGCTCCGGCCGCACGGACATCTCCACCGGCGTGGGCTTCTATGACCACATGCTCGACGCGTTCGGTCGGCACGCGCTGCTCGACCTGACCGTGCGCACCGAGGGCGACACACACATCGACGCGCACCACACCGTCGAGGACACCGCGATCGTGCTCGGCGAGGCGCTGCGCGAGGCGCTCGGCGACAAGGTCGGCATCCGCCGCTTCGGCGACGCCGTGGTGCCGCTCGACGAGGCGCTCGTCCAGGCCGTCGTCGACGTCTCCGGGCGGCCGTACTGCGTGCACACGGGCGAGCCGGAGGGGCAGCAGTACGTCCTGCTCGGTGATGCCTACCTCGGCTCGCTGACCCGGCACGTCTTCGAGACAGTCGCCTTCCACGCGCACATCGCCCTGCACGTACGCGTGCTCGCCGGTCGCGAGCCGCACCACATCGTGGAGACGCAGTTCAAGGCGTTCGCCCGGGCCTTCCGCGACGCGATCGCGATCGACCCGCGGGAGACCGGCGTGCCCTCCACCAAGGGCAGTCTGTGACGCCTTCCGTTGTCGTTCTCGACTACGGCTCCGGCAACGTCCGCTCCGCCGTCCGCGCCCTCGAACGGGCCGGCGCCTCGGTCGAGCTGACCGCGTCGAAGCAGGCCGCGTTGGACGCCGACGGTCTCGTGGTGCCGGGCGTGGGGGCGTACGCCGCCTGCATGGCCGGCCTGCTCGAGGTCAAGGGTCCCGAGATCATCGGCCGTCGGCTCGCGGGCGGTCGGCCGGTGCTCGGCATCTGTGTGGGCATGCAGGTGCTCTTCGCGCGTGGGGTCGAGCACGGCGTCGAGACCGACGGTTGCGACGAGTGGCCCGGCGTGGTCGAGCGGCTGCACGCGCCCGTGGTGCCGCACATGGGCTGGAACACGGTCGAGGTGCCTGACGGCAGCACGCTGTTCGACGGCGTCGCGGACGAGCGGTTCTACTTCGTGCACTCCTATGGTGTGCGTTCATGGGACCTGGTCACCAACGACCGGACGAAGGCTCCGCTGGTCACCTGGGCCTCCCACGGCGGCGATCGGTTCGTGGCGGCGGTCGAGAACGGGCCGCTGTGCGCGACACAGTTCCACCCCGAGAAGTCCGGCGACGCCGGCGCACGACTACTGGCGAATTGGGTGAAGGGTCTTGACTGAGTATCTGGAGCTGCTCCCCGCGGTCGACGTCAAGGACGGCCGTGCCGTCCAACTCGTCCAGGGCGTCGACGGGTCGGAGAAGGTCTTCGGCGACCCGGTCGAGGCGGCGCTGCGCTGGCAGGAGACCGGTGCGGAGTGGATCCACCTCGTCGACCTCGACGCTGCCTTCGGGCACGGCGACAACGCCGACCTGCTCGCCAAGGTGACCGCGGCTGTGGACATCAAGGTGGAGCGCAGCGGCGGCATCCGCGACGACGACTCGCTCAAGCGCGCCATGGATTCCGGCTGCACCCGCGTCAACATCGGCACCGCCGCGATCGAGGATCCCGAGTGGTGTGCACGTGCGATCGCGACGTACGGCGACCGGGTGGCGATCGGCCTGGACGTACGCGGCCGTACGCTCGCCGCGCGCGGTTGGACCCGTGAGGGCGGCGACCTCTACGAGACCATCACCCGCCTCGACTCCGAGGGCTGCGCCCGTTACGTCGTCACCGACGTCAACAAGGACGGCATGCTGCAGGGTCCGAATCTCGACCTGCTCCGTGACGTCTGCGCCGCCACCTCCGCGCCGGTCGTGGCGTCGGGTGGTGTCACCACGATCGACGACATCGCCGCGCTGATGACGCTGGTGCGCCCTGCTGGATCTTCGGGCGGTGTCGAGGGCGCCATCGCCGGCACCGCGCTCTACACCGGCTCGCTCTCGCTCGCCGAGGCGCTGGCGCTGACCCGGGGCACGTCGTGACGCTCTCTGTGAGGGTGATCCCGTGCCTCGACGTCGACGGCGGCCGGGTGGTCAAGGGCGTCAACTTCAAGGAGCTGCGCGACGCCGGTGACCCGGTCGAGCTGGCCAAGCTCTACGACGCCGAGGGTGCCGACGAGCTGACCTTCCTCGACATCTCCGCCTCCCACGAGGGCCGGGCGACGACACTCGAGATCGTGTCGCGTACCGCCGAGCAGGTCTTCATCCCGCTCACCGTCGGTGGCGGGATCTCCTCGGTCGACGACGTCGACCGGCTGCTGCGCGCGGGCGCGGACAAGATCGCGGTCAACACCGCCGCCATCCACCGACCCGAGCTGGTCGCGGAGATCGCGGACCGCTTCGGCAACCAGGTGCTGGTGCTGTCGGTGGACGCACGCCGGGCGCCGGGGACGGCGTCGGGCTTCGAGGTGACCACGCACGGCGGCCGCAAGTCGGCCGGACTGGACGCGATCGAGTGGGCCGCGCGAGCGGCGTCGCTGGGGGCGGGGGAGATCCTGCTCAACGCGATGGACGCCGACGGCACCACCGACGGCTTCGACATCCCGCTGATCGAGCAGGTCCGCGCGGCGGTGTCGGTGCCGGTGATCGCGAGTGGTGGCGCGGGTGCTGTTTCACATTTCCCGCCGGCGGTGGCCGCCGGCGCGGACGCGGTGCTGGCGGCGACGGTCTTCCACTTCGGGACGTTGCGGATCGGTGAGGTGAAGGCGGCGCTGGCAGGCGCGGGGTATCCGGTGCGCTAGGCAGCGGCGACCTCGTGGGTGCCGTGGTTGTCGACGAGGACGTAGCGTCCGTGCGGACTTCGCCACAGATATCGGTCGCCGGGTAGTCGGTCGACGTCCCAGCCGCCGTGGGTCTTGATGCGGTGATGTCGGCGGGTGAGCTTGGCGAGGTTGGCGATCTCGGTGTGGCCGAACGGCCAGGGGATGGTGTGGTCGAGGTCGACCTTGCGGCCCACGGACACCGCCCACGGGTAGACGTCGGCGGGCTTGGCCAGGTGCACCCGCTCGGCGAGGGCGGCGGGCACTTCGTACGCGTCGCTCGAGACGTCGTCGGCCAGGTCGATGACGGGCTTGAGGGTGATGTGGTCGTGGCCGAGGAGGTCGCGCAGCATCTGCTTGGTGTGGGGCCCGAGGTCCTCGACGCGGGCGATGCCGCAGACGCGGTCGGCGAGCATCTGGGGCGTCATGTGGACGTACACAACGGCCTTGCCGCGCCGCGGGTCGCGACCGTGGAGCAGGTCGAGAGCGGCCTGCGGGTCGGCGAGGATGCCGAGCGCCTTGGCGCGCAACTGGTCGCGGGTGAGCTGCTCCTGGTCGCCGTTGCTGGTGGCGAGCAGCTCGGCGATGGTGTCGCAGGACTCGTAGAGACGGCCGGCGTCGACGGCGTCGAGGCGGGCGAAGAAGGTGGCACTGCCGTCGACCGGCCGCGAGGCGTGCACGAGGTGCAGCTTGCGCTCGGCCTCGGCGCGCTCGTCGGCGTCCTTGGGCTTGGCGGCGGCGATGCGGCCCTCGGCGGCGCCGAGCAGCCGGCCGGGGGAGAGCGTCTCGTAGTCGTCGCGGAGCGCCTCGTCGACCTCGCGGGCGAGATTGCCGGGCAGGTCCTTGGTGGCCTTGATCAGCTGGCGCGCCACCCAGGCGGGCAGCTCGCTGTCGCGGACCGCGTCCCAGGCGTACGGCATCCGCAGGCTCAGGTCGAAGGCGTCGGCCATGAGCCGTTGGGCGGCCAGTGGGTGCATCTCCCAGGCCAGCGCGAGCTCGGCAGGGGCGAACTCCCAGATCCGCAGCTTCATCGCGCCGATCTCGCGTACGTCGTCGCCGAGCTCCGCCCGCTGGTGCGCCATCGCCCAGCGGCGCGCGATCTGGAGCTGCTCGGCCTCGGCTTTGCGGCGCGCGACGAGGTTGGCCTCGGCGCGCTGCAACAGCGCCTCCGTGCCGGCGGTCCCGCCGAGTTCTCCCGAGAAACTCATGCCCCGATTATATCGAACATATGTGCTAGTCAAGGGGTTCGCGCGAAGTTGTGGACAACTATTCTCCGCGGGCACGTGCCCGGGCGGGGCAGCCGTTGTGCTGACCCGCCCGGACACGGTTGTTCAGCAGCGGCCGATCTTCTTGGCGCCGACGACCCCGCCGTCGCCCATGGCATTGGTGCCGAGCGCGAACGTGACCTTGTAGCCGGCCTTGCGCGGCAGGACCACGGATCCGGCCTTGCCTACGTGGTGGGCCTTCACCCAGCCCGACGTCCAGTGCCGCTTGGTCGGGGCGTTCTTGTAGGTGACGGTCAGGGAACCGGTCGTCTTACCGGCGGCCTTCCGGCCGTCGACGCGGCCCTTGATCTTCCAGCCGGCCTTGGCGTGCACCTTGCAGACCTGCAGCTTGGCGCCGGCGATCTTGTCGATCGTGTGCCAGTGCGGGGTTGCCGCCTGCGCACCCGCCGGAGCGACGAGTGCCGCCATCGCGACACCCGAGACCACGGCGCACTGACGAATCCTGCTCACTGTGTTCCTCCCATGTTTCCCTCCCGAAGTCGGCCCGGATCGGGCCGCCCCTCGTTGTATCTGACTTCGTGGTCACGGCGCAGCGTTTCGGCTGCGCTGAACCGCGAGTGTGAGGAGTCAGACTCAGGCGCTGCGGAAGATCTCGTTGAGGTGCCAGGCGAGCGCCTCGGGATCGGGCTGCTCGGCGTCGCGCTCGGGCAGGCAGATCACATCGCCGCGCTCGGCCATCTCGTAGTACGCCACCCCGTTGCCGGAGTCCTTGCGGAGCCGATCGCTGACCCGCAGCGTGAACTCGGGGGTCACGCCGAGGTAACCCTGGTCGAAGAGCGTGTGCACGTCCGAGCGCAGCAGCAGGCCGTTGTTGACCAGATGCGAGCCACCCTTCGCGTATGGCCGGATGTGCGCGGCCTGCAGTGCCGGGGTGAGCACGCTGCCGGTGATCGCGCAGCGCCAGTCGTACGCCGCGGAGACGCGCGCCCGGAATCC
>DASVMH010000266.1:0-3575 GCA_036384455.1 Marmoricola sp.
GACGGCGGCGCGATGCGCCGCGGTCGACGGCACCACCGAGCCCTGAGCCGGCTTGAGGTAGATCGTCACGTCCCGAGACGACGCGGTCGCGGGCGCCGAGACGGCGGGGACCGCCGAGAGCACGGTCGCCACGAGCGCGGCCGCGCCCAGGATCACCGACGCGGTTCGGGGCATGCGCATGAACTCCTCCACGATGTGTGTACGTCCTAGACGACAACGGCTGCCCGCGCATTCAGTCACGGCGCCGGTCAAAGGCGCCGGTGGCGGGGCGATGTCCGCGATCTGATCGATACCGACAAATCGGGCCGAGCCCGTGTCAGGGTGAGGCGGCGATCGCGCGCCCAGAAGGTCCGCGATCTCACCGCAACGCCGCGGGGGAAGCGGTGGGGTCCCATCACAGGAGGAACTGTGCAGAGTCGAACCGCCGCGATCGTGTCAGCCGCTGCCCTCGGGGTCGCCACGCTCGGGACTGCCGCACTGGGGGCTGCCGCGCTGGCGCCCAGTGCCGTCGCAGCGCCCGCGCGGACGACCACCGTCCAGGTGCCGGAGCGCCTCTGCCCCCGGCCCGCACCCGGGCACGTCACCTGTGCCGGCATCCGACTGGCCACCAAGAAGGTCTCGCTCGCGAGGGCCGCAGAGATGCGACGCCTCGGGCTGGCCGCGCCCGCCACCGAGCCCGACCTGACCTCGGGGCCGGCAGGTGGCTACACGCCGGCGCAGCTCGCCAAGGCATATGGCGTCAACCGGTTCGCCGCCACCAGCCAGACCGTCGCGATCGTCGACGTGTTCAACGCTCCGACACTGCGCCAGGACACCAACACGTTCGACAAGCGGTACGGCCTGCCCGCCGAGACCTCGACCTCGTTGAAGATCGTCAATCAGAGCGGCGGGACGAACCTGCCCAAGCCCGACGCCGGCTGGGCGGGCGAGACCTCCCTGGACGTCCAGGCCGTACGGGCGATGTGTGCCAAGTGCAAGATCCTGGTGGTGCTCGGATGGAGCGACGCGACCTCGAATCTCAACAAGGCCGTGATCTACGCGGCCAAGCACGCGTCGATCGTGACCAATTCGTACGGCATGCCCGAGTCGGACGGCATCACGTCAGCCGATCGGGCCGCGTACAACCATCCCGGTGTCGCCATCCTCGCGTCGACCGGCGATGACGGGTGGGGCGCCTGGGACTGGTTCAACCTCGAAGACGACCCGGACGGCACGCCTGAGTTCCCGTCGACGGCGAACACCGTCGTCGCCGTCGGCGGCACCACTCTCGACCTGAATCCCGACGGCACGCGGGCCTCGGAGCGCGTGTGGAACTCCGACGGCCCCAACGACGACGCCGGCTACGCGGAGGCGCAGACGTACGGAGGGGTCGCCGGCGCCGCTGGGAGCGGGTGCAGCACGGTGATCAACGCCCAGCCCTGGCAGCGCGCCGTCGCGGGTTATCCCTCTCTCGGCTGCGGCTCCGGTCGCAGCGGCGTCGACATCGCCGCCGACGCCGATCCCTACACGGGGTTCGACGTCTGTGACAGCTATGAGGTCGACGGGTCGTGCTGGGATCGGACCGGCGGCACGTCTCTGGCGTCCCCGTTGGTCGCGGGGATGTGGGCGGTCGCGGGAGGGCCGGCGCATGTCTCGTATCCGGCGCTGACGCTCTACGGCCACTTCAACGCGGGGGCGTCACGTCCCTTCGTCGACATCACGTCGGGCGGCACGGGTGCCTGCGACGCGACCGCGCCGACGGCGTGCGCACGCAGCTTCGGCTCTCTGACGTACACCGGATCCGATGGCGACGACTACCGCCTCGACTGCGCCTTCAGCCTCTCCGGGAAGGTTCTGGCGAGTCGGTACCAGTGTCGGGCAAAGCCCGGCTATGACGGCGTCTCCGGCGTCGGGGCGCCGAAGGGCACCCGGGTGTTCAAAGCGGTCCTGCCGACGGCGGTGCTCGAGGTCAACGGACCTGTGGCCCGTGCGACGTCCCACAAGTTCTCCGCCGGCAAGAGCCGGAGCGCTTTCCCGGGCGGCACGATCACGAAGTACGTGTGGACCTGGGGCGACGGCACCTCGACGACGACGAAGAAGCCCAACGCCTGGCACAAGTACGCCGCCGCCGGCAGCTACTCCGTCAAGCTGGTGGTCACGGGCACCTACAGCGCTCAGAACTACCACCGCACCGGCGCGCAGACGGCCAAGATCACCGTCAAGTAGGTCGTGCCGCCGGCGGCGCCCGGCCCTGCCCAAAACCTCGAAATCCCGCGATCATGCTCGCGTCGGCGCAGGGTGCATCTAGCCTCAGCAGGCACCTCTCGCCACCCAACGAAGGAGACACGCATGCAACAACGCAACTCGGCGGTCCTCGCGGCCGCTGCGCTGGCGATCGCCACGATCGGCACAGCGACCATCGGGACCGGGGCCGCCAGCGCCTCCGGCACAACCGTCGTCCAGGTCCCCCGACGTAACTGCTCCGCACCCGAGCCCGGGCACGCGGCCTGCCTGTCGATCCGGCTGGTCAACAAGCGCGTGAGCAGGGCCGCCGCCGCCAAGATGCGTGCCGACGGCCGGGCCCGGCCCTCGTCGGTCAAGAAGCTGGCCGACGGACCCGCCGGCGGCTACACCCCGGCGCAACTCGCCAAGGCGTACGGCATCAACCCGGCCGCCGCAACGACCCAGACCGTGGCGATCGTGGACGCGTACAGCGACCCGACGGTGCGCGCGGATCTGAACACCTTCGACAAGAAGTACGGCATCCCCACCGAGACCTCCACGTCGTTCAAGGCCGTCGGCCAGACCGGCGGCGCCGTGCCCGCGCCACCGGCATCGGGCACCCCGAACGCCGGCTGGGCCGACGAGATCACCTTGGACGTGCAGGCGGTGCGGGCCATGTGCCACCACTGCAAGATCCTGCTCGTCGAGACGAAGTCGAACAACGACCCCGACCTCGCCGCGGGTGTGAACTACGCGGCGAAGCACGCCTCGATCATCTCCAACTCCTACGGCGAGCCGGAGAAGGGCGCGAACCAGTCCAAGGCCACCGCTGCTGCCTACAACCACAAGGGTGTGGCGATCCTGGCCTCGACCGGTGACGACGGCTGGTTCGACTGGGACTTCTTCAACCTCAACAACCCTAACAACCCCGAACCCCCGGACACCCCGGAGACGTCGAGCAACTCCCCCGAGCTGCCCGCATCGCAGCGGTCCGTGATCGGCGTCGGTGGCACCTCGCTCTACCTGAACCCGGACGGGACCCGTGCCTCCGAGACGGTCTGGAACGACAACGGTCCCGCCGACTACTACGGCTGGTACGACGCCTACAACTACGGCGCCGGCGGGAGCGGCTGCAGCACGCTCTACGCCCCCAACGCCTGGCAGAAGAGCGTGGCCGGGTATGCCACCCTCGGCTGCGGCGCGAAGCGCAGTGCGGTGGACATCGCCGCCGACGCGGACTACCTGACCGGTTTCGACATCTGCCAGAACTTCAACAACACCGACAGTGCCAAGTGCGGCTGGTCCACGATCGGAGGCACCTCGCTGGCCAGCCCGCTGGTCGCGGGGATGTGGGGTCTCGCGGGCGGTCCGGG
>DASVMH010000267.1:0-5428 GCA_036384455.1 Marmoricola sp.
CTCGCCGTCCTCACCCTCGTCGTACTTGATGTAACTGATGCCGTCGGCCACGTCACCATCGAAGTTGAGCTTGCCCGACTCGAGCACGAGGACGCGGTCACACATCGCTCGCACCGACGCGGCGGCATGGCTGACGTAGAAGATCGTGGTGCCCTGCTGGCGGATCTCCTGCATCCGCTCCATGCACTTCTTCTTGAACGGGCGGTCTCCCACGGCCAGGACCTCGTCGGCCAAGAAGATGTCCGCCTCGACGTGGATCGCGATCGAGAATCCGAGCCGCGCCGCCATTCCGGAGGAATAGTGCGACACCGGGGTGTCGAGGAATCGGCCGATGTCGGCGAATTCGACGATCGAGTCGAACTTGCGGTTGGTCTCCGCCTCACTCATTCCGAGGATCGCGCCGTTGAGGAAGAGATTCTCCCGGCCCGTCATCTGGGGATGGAAGCCGGCACCGGTGGCGATCAGTCCCGCGATCCTGCCGCGGGTGAGGATGGTGCCGCCATCCGGGCGTAGGACGCCGTTGATGAGTTTGAGGAGGGTCGACTTGCCCGAGCCGTTGAGGCCCATCAATCCGATGGACTCGCCCTGCTCGACGACGAAGCTCACGTCGTCGACCGCGTTGAACGTCTGCGACAGCGGCAATCGGCGTACGGACGCCACGGCCATCTGCTTGAGCGTGCGGTGGTAGTGGATGGAGAACGTCTTCGAGACGTTCTCGACGATGATCGACTCGCTCACGTGTTCACATCCTCTCCGGGAACTTGCGCTCGACGCGCGAGAAGAACTTCTGGGACAGCACCATCAGGAGCGCGCATGCCGCCAACATGATCAGGCCGCGGCTCCACATGTCCGGAGGGAACTGCACCGTGCGGACACCCGTCGCGTTGTCGATCAGGACGTTGCCATCCTTGGCCGCCGGAGACACGACGTCCCACCAGAAGAAGCGCTGCATGAGCACCACCGCTTCGGCGACCGGGTTGGCCATGTAGATCTGGTAGATGAATTCGTGGCCGATGCGCTCGTTGTAGACGCGGCTGAAGGGATACATCATCGGCACCACGAAGTGCATGAACTGCAACAACGTCGCCACGATGTTCTGGAAGTCGCGGAAGAACACGTTCAGTGCACTGAAGAACAGCGACAGCGCCATCGCGAAAAGCACCAGGATCGCGACCCCGAGCAGACCCGCTGCCAGCCCGGCCCAGCTGATCTGCCACCCCACGAGGAGCGAGCACAGCGCGAGCAACAGGATCTGCGGGAACGTGTGGTAGGCCGCGACCACCATCGAGGAGACCGGGAACACCTCGCGCGGGATCGGCATCTTGAGCACGAGCGTGCGGTTGCCCCAGATGGACCGGGTCGCGCCGCTCCACGTCTCACTGAAGTAGTGGATGAAGACGATGCCGCAGAACAGGTGGATCGCGAAGTACGGGAATCCCTGGTGCATCTTGAGGATGACACCCATGATCACGTAATAGACGCCGAATCGCATCGCCGGCTGGATGTAGGACCACAACAGGCCGAGCAACGAGGCGGCGTACTTCGACGCCAGCTGTCGGGTGACGATCAGGCGGAGGAGGTACGGCTTCTGCAGGACCGCGATGATCCCGCCGCCGGTCGCCGGGCTGACCAGTTCGGCGTTGACGACGCGTTCTTCCTGCGGCCCGTCCATGGGCTGCACCACGGGCATCCGGCCCTTGCCCTTCATCAACGCTCACCGGCCTTCCCGTGCTCCGTCGCCGACTCGTCGAAGGTCTGCTGCCACCTCTCGGGGGACACCGTGTGGGCGAGCTCGTCCCGATACTGCTTCGAGAGCGTCGGCCAGTCGCGGTAGAGCCGCTCGTGGACCGCGACCGAGCGTCGCAGCAGGTCGCGGAACAGATCGGGGTCGCGCTGGTAGAACGCCGCCGAGGTCTGGTCCTTCATGCTGACCACGACCGAGTCGAGGAGACCGAGGCGATACCACTTCGCGTCCATCGCTGCGATCACGTCCTCGGGGAACTCCCGCGACATCTTCCGCACCGGGCGCGCCTGCCGCGCGACGCCGAGGCAGGCCGAGGCGATGCGTGCGGCGAAGGTCGGCACCGCTCCGGCGTCGGCCTTCTTGCGCGGCTTCTCCCGCCGCGGCGGGGGGAATGCGTCCGGGTCACCGTTGAGCTGGAGGTCGCGGAACTCCGACATCCGCGAACGCACCTCGCCGAGACCGGTCTCGAGATCGCGGTGCAGCGGATCGGGACCGTCGAGGACCGCTTCCATCGCGCGCAGGCGGATGTCGGCAGTGCCGTACTGCATCGAGATGAGGTGTTTGAGCTGCACGGAGAAGGACTCGCGCAACAGCTTGCCCCCGTGGGGGAACGAGCTGTGCAGCAACGCCGCGACGTAGCGGTTGCGCAGGTGGTAGTACGCCTGCCAGTCGACCTCGTCGTTCTTGTCGGTCCACGGGACGTGCCACACCGCGGCACCGGGGAAGGTGACCGTCGGATATCCGGCCGCCTTGGCACGCAGGCCGTACTCGGAGTCGTCCCACTTGATGAACAACGGCAGCGACAACCCGATCTCGGCGAGCACGGAGGTCGGGATCAAGCACATGAACCAGCCGTTGAAGTCGACGTCCACCCGCTGATGGAGCCACCGCGTCGAGCGCAGGTTGCGCGCCGCGAAGTCCCAGTCGAGGTAGACGCCCGGAGCCGACATCCACCAGAAACGCCATGGTTGGACGATCTCGCCGTAGCTGTAGAGGCGCGAGCGGCTGTAGAGGCTGAACATGTGCCCGCCGACGAGCGTCGGACGACGACACAGATCGCCGAACGTGACCGACCGGATGATCCCCTCCGGCTCGCAGACCACGTCGTCGTCCATGCACATGAAGTACGTCGCGGTGCCCTTCTTGAGGGTCTCGAGCTGACCGCGTGCGTAGCCGCCGGAGCCGCCGAGGTTGCCCTGCTCGACGATCCGCAGGGTGTCGCCGAGCAGATCAGCTGCCTGGGCGAACTCCGGGGAGTCGACCACCTTCTTCGTGCCCTGCTCGGCGACGAAGACCTCGTCGAGGTACGGCCGCAGGTCCTCGTCGGCTCCGATCTGGGCGAGCAGCTTCGCGCAGAAGTCGGGCCGGTTCATGGTGGTGATTCCCACCGCCACCGTGCCGTGCTCCGCGCGGTCCTCGGGGACGGGTGCGGTCCACTCGGCGGAGCGGACCACCACGTCGGTGTCGCCGGCGACGACGTCGTACCAGTACCAACCGCCGTCGGCGAAGGGCACCAGCGTGAGGTCGAAGGCGAAGGTGCCGCTGTCGCGATCGTCGGTGCTCGCCGAGTCGACCCGCTGCGAGCGGCCGTTGGCCATCGAGCGGTAGACGATCACCGTGGCGCCGCGACCCTCGAGGGCGACCGTGAGGGTGACGTCGGTGACGACGGTCCAGCGCCGCCAGTAGCTCGCCGGGAAGGCGTTGAAGTAGGTGCCGAAGGACAGCTTCGAGCCCTGCGGGATCCGCAGGGCGTGCCGGCTCTCGATCTGTTCGGGGTGGATGCCCGCCCCCGACGCGATCGACTGGCGCAGCTGGGCGGCGTTGACGGCGCGCGCGTTGCGGTTGCCACCGACGTCGTACTTGTCGGCGTCGAGCACGGCGGCCTCGGCGTCGACGTAGAGGCTGTAGACGTCCGTGTCGCGGTCCAGCGGCAGGATCTGCCGCTGCAGAAGTCGGGTGGTCATCTCTCGATCATCCTTCGTCGACCCCGCCCGACTTGAGCTCGGCTCCGTCGGCGAAGTGCGGTCGCAGCTTGTTCTCGTACATCGACAGGGCCGACCCGATCGCCATGTGCATGTCGAGATACTTGTACGTCCCGAGGCGACCGCCGAAGAGCACCATCTTCTCCGCCTTGGCGAGGTCGCGATACTTCAGCAGCTTCTCGCGATCCTCGGCGGTGTTGACCGGGTAATAGGGCTCGTCGCCCTTGTCGGCGAACCGGCTGTATTCGCGCATGATCACGGTCTTGTCGTCCGGATAGTCGCGCTCGGGGTGGAAGTGCCGGAACTCGTGGATCCGCGTGAAGGTCACGTCGGGGTCGGGGTAGTTCATCACCGAGGTGCCCTGGAAGTCCCCGGTCGGCAGCACCTCGCGCTCGAAGTCGAGCGTCCGCCAGGACAGCTCGCCCGCGGCGTAGTCGAAGTACTCGTCCACCGGCCCGGTGAAAACGATGGGGTACGTGCCGACGTATTCGTCGCGTACGGCGAAGAAGTCGGTGTCGAGACGGACCTCGATGTTCGGATGGTCCGCCATCCGCTCGAGCCACGCGGTGTAGCCGTCGACCGGCAGGCCCTCGAACGTGTCGTTGAAGTAGCGGTTGTTGTACGTGTAGCGCACCGGGAGCCGCGAGATGATGTCCGCCGACAACTTCTCGGGGTCGGTCTGCCACTGCTTGGCCGTGTAGTGGGCGATGAACGCCTCGTAGAGCGGTCGCCCGATCAGGGACACGCCCTTCTCGACGAAGTTCTCGGGCTCCTTGTCGCCCAGCTCGCCGGCCTGCTCCTTGATCAGGGCCCGGGCCTCGTCGGGCGAATAGGCGGCGTCGAAGAACTGGTTGATCGTGCCGAGGTTGATCGGCAGCGGGAAGACCTGGCCGCTGTGGTTGCTGTAGACGCGGTGTTGGTAGCCGGTGAACTCGGTGAACCGGTTGACGTACTCCCAGACCTTCGCATTGGAGGTGTGGAACAGGTGCGCGCCGTACTTGTGGATCTCGATGCCCGTCTCCGGGTCCGGC
The DNA here is from genome assembly GCA_036384455.1 of Marmoricola sp. Lineage (GTDB taxonomy): Bacteria > Actinomycetota > Actinomycetes > Propionibacteriales > Nocardioidaceae > Marmoricola. Next base: position 4,758 of record DASVMH010000267.1, read on the forward strand.
TCGGAGTACGCGTTCCCGCCGATGTGGGAGCGGCGCTCGAGCACGAGGACCCGCAGGCCCAGGTCGGCGGCGCAGCGCTCTGCAACGGTCAGTCCGAAGAAGCCGGAGCCGACGACGACGAGGTCGGGGTTCAACGCGCGTGCACTCCTAGAAGTCTCGACGAGCCGGGCCGGCTCGCCTTCGTGGTGGACCCGCTCGTGCCGACGACCGGCACGCGGACCCGCGTCAGTCTAGTGCGCCCCACCGCCCGACCGGTTGGCCAACAGGCGGCGATACGCGAGCTTTCTCACATCCTCGGGCACCAGACGGTAGCCGCCACGCACCGCGAGGTTGCGGACGAACTCCCATCGGCTCGTGATCCCGAGGCGTCGCAGGCGCCGTTGGAGCGCGACCTCCGAGCGCAGCAGGGCCCGCCCCCCACGCCGGGCGTACGCCCCCTCGCCGACCCGGTAGAACACCAACGGCTCCGGCAGGTTCGCGGGCCTCGCCCCGCCCTCGACCATCCGCGTGAAGAGCAGGTAGTCCTCCAACAACGGGAGGTCCACGTAACCCCCGGCCGCCAGGACCGCGCTGCGACGGTAGACGACCGTCGGATGGTTGAACGGGTCGCGGAAGCGCACCACCCGCCGGATCTCGGCAGGGTCGACCGGAGGCGTACGCCGACCCACGAT
>DASVMH010000268.1:0-8347 GCA_036384455.1 Marmoricola sp.
GGATTCCCCGACGACCTGGCCGACGAGGGTCCGAGCGCCGGACCGGCCTCGCTGCTCGGGCTCGGGATCGCCCGCGAGAGGGGCTGGCGCGCGCCGGCGGCCACGGCCTCCGGAGCGACCGGCGAGAGCGCCTCGGGCAAGGTCGAGGCGGCGGAGCAGGCCGACACGTCGCGGGCGGAGTCGGAGACGAAGGCGGAGGAGGGTCGATGACCGACATGCTCACCCCGGTCCTCACCGACAACTGGGACGCCGATCGTTCGTGGACGTTGGCGTCCTACACCGGTCGGGGCGGATACGCCGCGCTCGACAAGGCGCTCGCGATGGAGCCCGACGCCGTCATCGGCATCGTCAAGGACGCCAACCTGCGCGGTCGCGGCGGTGCCGGCTTCCCGACCGGCATGAAGTGGAGCTTCATCCCGCAGGACCCCAGCGCCGAGGGCGGCGACAAGCCGAAGTACCTCGTCGTCAACGCGGACGAGTCCGAGCCGGGCACCTGCAAGGACATCCCGCTGATGATGGCCAGCCCGCACACGCTGGTCGAGGGCGTGATCATCTCCTCCTACGCCATCCGCGCGCACACCGCGTTCATCTACGTCCGCGGCGAGGTGCTGCACGTCATCCGGCGCCTGCAGAACGCCGTGCGCGAGGCGTACGAAGCGGGCCACCTCGGCAAGGACATCCACGGCACCGGCTACGACCTCGATCTGGTCGTGCACGCCGGCGCCGGTGCGTACATCTGCGGTGAAGAAACCGCGCTGCTCGACTCGCTCGAGGGCCGGCGCGGCCAGCCCCGGCTGCGGCCGCCGTTCCCCGCCGTCGCCGGCCTCTACGCCAGCCCGACCGTGATCAACAACGTCGAGTCGATCGCGTCGGTGCCGAGCATCATCCGCAACGGCGCCGACTGGTTCGCCGGGATGGGCACCGAGAAGTCCAAGGGCTACGGCATCTTCAGCGTCTCCGGCCACGTCACCAATCCGGGCCAGTTCGAGGCGCCGCTGGGCATCACGCTGCGCGAGCTCATCGACCTGGCCGGCGGGATGCGCAACGGACACCAGCTGAAGTTCTGGACCCCCGGCGGCTCCAGCACGCCGCTTTTCACCGCCGAGCACCTCGACGTGCCGCTCGACTTCGAGAGCGTCGCCGCAGCAGGCTCGATGCTCGGCACCCGCGCGTTGCAGATCTTCGACGAGACGACCTGCGTCGTGCGCGCGGTGCTGCGCTGGACCGAGTTCTACAAGCACGAGTCCTGCGGCAAGTGCACGCCGTGTCGTGAGGGCACCTGGTGGCTCGCGCAGACGCTGGAACGTCTCGAGAACGGCGAGGGCAGTGAGTCCGATCTGGAGTTGCTGCTCGACCAGTGCGACAACATCCTGGGCCGAGCGTTCTGTGCCCTCGGTGACGGCGCCACCTCGCCGATCACCTCCTCGATCCAGCACTTCCGCGAGGAGTACCTCGCCCACCTCGAGCACGGCGGGTGTCCGTTCGACCCGGCCGCATCGACGGTGTTCGCCGCCGAGCCGGCAGGAGGGGTGAAGGCATGACGACGACGCCCGCCAAGACCGACCTGATCACCGTCACGATCGACGGTGTGGAGATCCAGGTGCCGGCCGGCACCCTGGTGATCCGCGCCGCCGAGCAGATCGGCGTGCAGATCCCGCGCTTCTGCGACCACCCGTTGCTCGACCCGGTCGGCGCCTGCCGGCAGTGCCTGGTCGACGTGCCCGACGCCGGCAACGGTCGTCCGATGCCCAAGCCGCAGGCGTCGTGCACGCTGCCCGTGGCCGAGGGCATGGTGGTCAACACCCAGGCGACCTCGGGCGTGGCCGACAAGGCCCAGCAGGGGATCATGGAGTTCCTGCTGATCAACCACCCGCTGGACTGCCCGGTCTGCGACAAGGGCGGCGAGTGCCCGCTCCAGAACCAGGCGATGAGCAACGGCCGTGGCGAGTCGCGCTTCTCGGAGAACGGCGGCGTCAAGCGGGTCTACCCCAAGCCGATCAACATCTCCGCCCAGATCCTGCTCGACCGCGAGCGCTGCGTGCTGTGCGCGCGGTGCACCCGCTTCTCGTCGCAGGTGGCCGGTGACCCGTTCATCGAGTTGATCGAGCGAGGGGCATTGCAGCAGGTCGGGATCTACGAGAAAGAACCCTTCGAGAGCTATTTCTCCGGGAACACGATCCAGATCTGCCCGGTCGGTGCGCTGACGTCGGCCGACTACCGCTTCCGGTCGCGGCCCTTCGACCTGGTCTCGACCCCGTCCGTCTCCGAGCACGACGCGTGCGGGTCAGCGATCCGCGTCGACCACCGCCGCGGCAAGGTGATGCGGCGACTGTCCGGCAACGAGCCGGAGGTCAACGAGGAGTGGATCACCGACAAGGACCGGTTCGCCTTCACGTACTCCCGGATGCCCGACCGGCTCACCCACCCCCAGGTCCGTGACGAGGATTCCGGCGAGCTGCGCCCGGCCTCATGGCCCGAGGCGCTGGCCGTCGCGGCCCGCGGACTGGCCGCTGCCAAGGGGAAGGTCGGCGTGCTGACCGGCGGTCGGCTGACCGCGGAGGACGCGTACGCGTACTCCAAATTCGCCCGCGTCGCGTTGGGCACCAACGACATCGACTTCCGCGCGCGTCGACACTCCGCGGAGGAGGCGCAGTTCCTCGCCGCTGACGTCGCGCTGTCCACGTCGGTGACGTACGCCGACCTCGAGACCGCATCGTCGGTCCTACTCGTCGCCCTCGATCCCGAGGACGAGGCCGGTGCGATCTTCCTGCGGCTGCGCAAGGGCAACCGCAAGCACCACACCCCGATCTGGTCGGTCGCCGACCACACCTCCGCCGGCCTGCGCAAGATGGGCGGCAGCCTGATCGCCGCCCGGCCCGGCAGCGAGGCCGAGGTGGTCGCCGGGCTGTCGGCCAACCCGGACGTGGCGCTTGCCGAGACCTCGGTCATCCTCGTCGGCGACCGCGCCGCCGAGGTTCCCGGGCTGCTCGCCGCCGTACACGAGCTCGCGAAGGCCACCGGCGCCCGGCTCGCCTGGGTGCCACGCCGTGCCGGCGACCGCGGTGCGGTCGAGGCAGGCGCGTTGCCCAACCTGCTCCCGGGTGGTCGGCCGGTCACCGACGCAGCCGCTCGCGCCGATCTGGGCGCTGCATGGGGAGTCGACAAGCTCCCCGACTCCGAGGGACGCGACGGTGACGCGATCGTCGCCGCCGCGGCCTCCGGCACGCTCAAGGCTCTCATTGTCGGCGGAGTGGATCCGGCCGACCTCGCGGCTCCGGAGCTGATGCGCAAGGCCAGCGCCAAGGCGTTCGTGGTCGCGCTCGAGTTGCGCGCATCCGACGTGACCGAGGTTGCCGACGTGGTCTTCCCCGTCGCACCCGCGAGCGATCGCAGCGGCAGCTACGTCAACTGGGAGGGCCGGGTGCGTACGTTCGGCACGGTCCTGCACAACCCGGCGTCCCTGCCCGAGGTGCGGATCCTGGCCGGGATCGCGGAGGAGATGGGTGTCGGGCTCGGCATCCGCACTCCCGAGCAGGCCGGCGCCGAGATGCGCGAGATCGGCCCCTGGGACGGCGACCGGCCGACGACGGTCACGGCCGCGACCACCAAGGCACCCGCCGCCACGATCGTGCTCGCGTCCTGGAAACAGTCCATCGACGACGGTCGGATGCAGGACGGCGAGGACTACCTCCGCGCGACCGCGCGCAAGCCCGTCGTGCTGGCCTCGCAGAGCCTGCTCGACGGTCTCGGCGTTTCCGAGGGCGACCCGGTCGACCTCACCGGCCCACTCGGCTCGGTCACGCTGCCCGTGGCGGTCGGCGACCTCGCCGAGGGCACGGTGTGGGCGCCGGCGAGCGCCCCCGGCGCGTCCGTACGCCACCTCGTCGGTCCGGCTGGCAGCGCGGTGTCGATCGGGGTGCCCGGAAAGCAGCCCGTTGCTACCGATGACGGAGGTGCGGCATGACTGCGCTGATGAGCACGCTGGTCGCTGATGCCGGGCTGGCGGCGTTCGGTCACGACCCGGTCTGGATCATCATCATCAAGGCCGTGCTGATCTTCGTGATCCTGGTGCTGCTCACCTTGTTCAACATCTGGTGGGAGCGTCGCGTCGTCGCGCGGATGCAGCACCGCATCGGACCCAACGTCCATGGCCCCTTCGGTCTGCTGCAGAGCCTCGCCGACGGCGTGAAGCTGGCGCTCAAGGAGGACCTGATCCCCAAGGCCGCCGACAAGGTGGTCTTCCTGCTGGCGCCGGTCCTCGTCGCGGTGCCCGCCTTCGTGACGTTCTCGGTGATCCCGTTCGGGCCCGAGGTGAACTTCTTCGGCCACCACACCCCGCTGCAGTTGACCGACATGCCGGTCGCGGTCATCTTCGTGATGGCGATCGCCTCGATCGGCATCTACGGCATCGTGCTCGGTGGCTGGTCGTCGGGATCGACCTACTCCCTGCTCGGTGGTCTGCGCTCGAGCGCGCAGATGATCTCGTACGAGGTCGCGATGGGCCTGGCCCTGGTCGCGGTCTTCCTCTACGCCGGCTCGATGTCCACCTCGGAGATCGTCGCCGCCCAGCACAAGACCTGGTACGGCATCATCTTGCTGCCGTCCTTCGTCATCTACGTCATCGCCATGGTCGGCGAGACCAACCGCGCCCCCTTCGACCTCCCTGAGGCCGAGGGCGAGCTCGTCGGTGGCTTCCACACCGAGTACTCCTCGTTGAAGTTCGCGCTGTTCTTCCTCGCCGAATACATCAACATGGCGACGGTCTCGGCGCTCGCGACGACGCTGTTCCTCGGTGGTTGGCGGGCGCCGTTCTGGATCGACACGTTCTGGGCCGGCGCCAACCACGGCTACTGGCCCGTGCTGTGGTTCTTCGGCAAGGTGCTCACCTTCATCTTCTTCTTCATCTGGCTGCGCGGCACGCTGCCCCGGCTTCGCTACGACCAGTTCATGGCGTTCGGGTGGAAGCTGCTGATCCCGATCTCCTTGGTCTGGATCGTCGCTGTGGCAGGGATCCGTGCGGCCAGCCTGCACGGCAACTTCGACCGCACGTATCTCTACGTCGCGATCGCCGTGCTCGCCGTGCTCGTGGTCGTGTTGGGCTTCCTCGACGATCGCTCGGCCAAGGCCGCACGGCGCCGCGAGGAAGCCGAGGCCGTCGAGGCCGACGCCCCGTTCGACGCGTTCGCCGGCGGCTACCCGGTGCCCCCGATGCCGAAGCTGGAGGACTGAGACGATGCCCACGCTCAAGGAGCAGTTCTGGGACCCGATCGCGGGGTTCGGCGTCACCTTCCGGACGATGTTCCGCAAGGTCGTCACCGAGCAGTACCCCTACCAGAAGGAGCCCACCGCCCCCCGCTTCCACGGTCGACACCAGCTCAACCGCTGGCCCGACGGCCTCGAGAAGTGCGTGGGTTGCGAGCTGTGCGCGTGGGCGTGCCCGGCGGACGCGATCTACGTCGAGGGTGCGAGCAACGTTGACGGCGACGAAGAGAACGGTGTCGTTTCGCAGCGGTTCTCCCCGGGCGAACGCTACGGCCGCGTCTATCAGATCAACTACCTGCGCTGCATCCTCTGCGGACTGTGCATCGAGGCGTGCCCGACCCGCGCACTGACGATGACCAACGAGTACGAGTTGGCCGACAACAACCGTGCCGACCTGATCTACGAGAAGTCCGACCTGCTCGCACCGCTGCTGCCCTCGATGGAGCAACCGCCGCACCCGATGCGGCTCGGCGACGACGAGTCCGCTTACTACAAGGGCGCGTACCAGCAGCGGGCTCCCCAGCCCGCCCCGACCCAGGAGGAGGCGCAGTGATCGGCTTCTGGATCCTGGCGCCGATCATGGTGCTCGCCGCGGTCTCCATGCTGTTCGTACGCAAGGCGGTCCACTCCGCGCTGCTGCTCGCCGTGGTGATGATCTCGCTCGCGGTGCTTTACGCGATCCAGGACGCTCCGTTCCTGTTCGCGGTGCAGATCATCGTCTACACCGGCGCGATCCTGATGCTCTTCCTCTTCGTGCTCATGCTCGTCGGCGTCGATGCCTCCGACTCGATCGTGGAGACGATCAAGGGACAGCGGGTCTTCGCGATCGCCGTCGGCCTCGTCTTCGGCGTGGTCCTCACCCTCGGCGTCGCCCAGGTCTCCGTCGGCACGGTGACCGGCCTGGCCACCGCGAACGACGGCGGCAACGTCCCGGCGATCGCGAAGATCCTCTTCACCAAGTACGTCTTCGCCTTCGAGACCACATCGGCGCTGCTGATCACCGCCGCCATCGGCGCGATGGTGCTCGCCCACCGCGAACGCTTCGGGCCCAAGAAGACCCAGGCCGATCTGGCCGCCCAGCGGATGCGCGACTACGCCGACAGCGGCAAGCACCTCGGGCCGCTGCCGCCACCGGGCGTCTTCGCCCGGCACAACGCGGTCGACACCCCGGCGCTGCTGCCCGACGGGACCGCAGCCCCCGGCTCGATCTCACGCGTGCTCGCTGCTCGCGGCACCGTCAAGAACGCCCCCGAGCTGGCGACCGACGTCGCCCGCCTCACCGATGACGAGGAGGACGACGCCTGATGGATGCGACACCGTTCATCGTGCTCTCCGCGATCCTTTTCACCATCGGCGCGGTCGGCGTGCTCGTCCGCCGCAACGCGATCGTCGTCTTCATGTGCATCGAGCTGATGCTCAACGCCAGCAACCTCGCCCTGATCACGTTCTCCCGCGCCAACGGCAACCTCGACGGCCAGATCGCGGCCTTCTTCGTGATGGTCGTCGCCGCTGCCGAGGTCGTCGTGGGGCTGGCGATCATCATGACCATCTTCCGGACACGTCGCTCGGCCTCGGTCGACGACGCGAGCCTGCTGAAGTACTAGGGGATCGCGCCTGATGAGTGAAGCTCTGCTGCCCTTGCACACGGTCGTGCCGGTCGTCCATCCCGCGGGCGCCGACGGTGTGTTCTCCCTGCTCTGGTTGGTGATCGCGCTCCCGGCATTCGGCGCCCTCGTGCTGCTGCTCGGCGGCAAGCGCACCGATCGTTGGGGCCACCTGCTCGGTTGCGCGACCGTCGCGATCTCCTTCGTCCTCAGCGTGGTGCTCTTCGTCGCGCTCACCGGCCGCGCCTCCGACGACCGGTCCGTGCACCAGCACGTCTGGACGTGGTTCACGGCCGGCTCCTACAAGGTCCAGTTCGACATCTTGTACGACCAGCTCTCCGCGCTGTTCCTGCTGCTGATCACCGGTGTCGGCGGGATCATCCACATCTACTCGATCGGCTACATGGCCCACGACGAGCGGCGCCGGCGTTTCTTCGCCTACCTCAACCTGTTCGTCGCCTCGATGCTCGTGCTGGTCCTGGCCAGCGACTACGTCGGGGTCTTCCTCGGCTGGGAGGGTGTCGGCCTCGCGTCGTACCTCCTCATCGGTTTCTGGCAGCACAAGCACTCCGCAGCGTTCGCAGCCAAGAAGGCCTTCGTGGTCAACCGTGTCGGCGACATCGGCATGGCCCTGGCCGCGTCCCTGATCTTCGCGACGTTCGGCTCCACGTCCTTCTCGGTCGTCTCGGCCAACGCCCACGGCGCCTCGCACGCCGAGCTGACCGCGATCGGCCTGTTGCTGCTCCTGGCCGCGTGCGGCAAGTCGGCGCAGTTCCCCCTGCAGACCTGGCTGCTCGACGCGATGGAGGGCCCGACCCCGGTCTCCGCGCTGATCCACGCGGCCACGATGGTGACCGCGGGCGTCTACCTGATCACCCGCTCCAACTTCATCTTCTCGATCGCACCCGACGCGCGTACGGGCGTGGTCATCGTCGGCACGATCACGCTCCTGGTCGGTGCGATCATCGGTTGCGCCAAGGACGACATCAAGAAGGTGCTCGCCGGCTCGACGATGAGCCAGATCGGCTACATGATCCTGGCCTCGGGCCTCGGTGTCGCCGGGTACGCCTTCGCGATCTTCCACCTGCTGGCGCACGGCTTCTTCAAGGCCAACATGTTCCTCGGTGCCGGATCGGTCATGCACGGCACCAACGACGACGTGAACATGCGGCACTACGGTGCCCTGCGCAAGTCGATGCCGGTCACCTTCCTGACCTTCGCGATGGGCTATCTCGCGATCATCGGCATCCCGGGCTTCTCCGGCTTCTGGTCCAAGGACAAGATCATCGAGACCGCTCTCACCGACAACTGGGTCGTCGGCCTGTGTGCGCTCATCGGTGCTGGCATCACCGGCTTCTACATGACCCGACTGATGCTGATGACCTTCTTCGGAGAGAAGCGCTGGCAGGACGGCGTGCACCCGCACGAGTCGCCCAAGGTGATGACCTGGCCGCTGATCGCGCTGGCGGTGCTCTCGGTCT
>DASVMH010000269.1:0-5730 GCA_036384455.1 Marmoricola sp.
GCCCTGGACGCCGGCCATCGCCGGCCAGGTGATCACCGGCGTCGAGGGCAGGTCATGACACCCGCTGAGCACGGCCGGTCGGCAGCGATCCGAGTCGGACGCGGAGTCCAGCCCGGTCCCGGTGAGGGCCGCGGTGAAGTCGGTGGCGGGCGCGGCCTCGGCGCTGCCGGCGGCGGGGTTGTAGACGACGGTCGACGTGGCGCTCCACGGTGTCGTGGGGATGCCCGTCAATGTCGTCGACTTCTGGTTGTCGTCCCAGCCGCGCACGTGCCAGTAGTAGGTGCCGGTCGACTTGGCGATGATGCATTGCGGTGTGAGTCCCAGCCAGGACGTGCTGGGCACGTAGTAGGGCGTGAACGTCGGGTTCGCGGTCGTGCACGTCATTGTCTGCGAAGCGGGGAATCCCTGAACCTTGCTGATCTGGATCTGGTAGCGGCTCGCATGCGTCACCGGATCCCATTGGAAGTACGCGGCCTGCGAGTCCGAGATGGTGCTGCCGTCGGCCGGGTAGCGCAGCGTGGGTGGTTCGTTCCACGATCGCTTGAACTGCCATGCGGGGCTCGCGGTCGACCAGCCGAGCTCGTTCCCGGACGCATCGATCCCTTCGACGCGCCAGTAGTACTGGTCGTTGTTCCATGCCGAGGGCGGCGAGTAGCGGGTGCCGAGGATGTTCGGGACCGTCGCGACGTTGGAAGTGGAGTCGAGGAACTGCTGGTCGGTGCTGACCTGGAGGGTGTATTTGACGGCGCCTGCGACCGGCTTCCACGCCAGCGCGGTGTCCGTGACCGTCGCCTCTCCGGACTCCGTGGCGACCGGGGCCTGGGGTTGTGCATCGGTGAGCCGGTGGCTCGCGATCGTGTAGCTCCATGCATCGGAGGGGTCGGGGTAGCCGCTGACGACGCCCTTCGCGAGCTCGCTCTGGACCCGCCAGTAGTAGGTCCCGTCCGCGGGCAGGGACGAGGGGAGCGTGAGCTGCGTGCCCTGGGTGTTCGTCGTGCTCAGGATCCGTCCGAACCCCGGGTCGTCGGTGACCTGGACGTCGTAGGAGGTCGCGCCGGGGACCGGAGTCCACGTGTAGACCAGCGGCTGCTCCGGGGCGGTGAGTGTGGTGCCGTTGCTCGGCAGTTGCATCTGGGGGATGTCCGGGGATGCCTGGGTGTATTGGTCCACCGCGTACCCGCTGGTGCCGGCCGGGTACTTCGCGGCCACCCGCCAATAGATCGTCCCCCCGGGCAGTCGCGTCGTCGGGACGTACGACGTGTTCGCCGTGGCGACGTTGAAGAGCAACGAGCCGAACCCCGCCGTCGTGCTCGCCTGGACCTGGTATCCGGTCGCGCCCACCGTCCAGTCCCACGACAGTGTCTCGATGCCGGTGCCTGCTGCCTGCAAGCCCGCTGGTGCGTCGAGCGCGTCGGCGTGGCTCGGCGCGGCGAGCAGCAACTGCGCACCGGCCAGCAGCATGGCGGCGATCGTCGTGACCGCCGTGGTCCGGACAGACTTCTCCCTGGTCTTCCGCAACATCGTGGCTCCCTCCCCGGCGCCTCGTGCGTTGCGGTGAGCCTAGTGCGGCAAATCGGACCTGTCCGGCGAATCGCCGATTGCCGAAAGCGGTCTAGAGCGGTCAGTCCAAGCCGAGCGAGAACGCCGCCTCGAGGTCGTGTCTCGAGTAGGCCCGGAACGCGATGTGCGTCTCGGTGTCGAGGACACCGGCCACCTTGTTGAGCTTGTCGGAGACGACCGTGGCGACTTCGTCGTGGTCGCGCACCCGCACCATCGCGATCAGGTCGATCTGCCCGGTCACGGAATAGACCTCGCTGACGCCTTCGAGGGCGGCGATCTGCTCGGCGACCTCAGGGATGCGGGCGACGTCGGCCTTGACGAACACGATGGCGGTGATCATGGGAGCAAGCTACCGCGCGAGGCGCCCGACGGGGTGTCGCGGCTGATGCTCAGGGCGCCCGATGCCGAGCTCGTCGAAGGGCACCAGCGTGCGCCGAGAGGTCTCGACCGCGTCGTGGATCGCGAGATGACGTGCCGCGCCCCTGACGGGACACGACCACTCGCCGCTGACCCGCACGAGCCGGACGCCGGGTTGCTCGAGCCAGCGAAGGATCCGCTCGGTCTCCTCGACCGTCGCCGCGGGCGCCGGGCCGAGTCCGGGCAGGACGGTCTCCGCACTCGCGCGCAGTTGGTCGACGAAGCGTCCGGCGTGCGCATCGGGCGGGATCGTGCCGGCAGCGGCGAGCCTGCCGAAGCGGACCACATGCACGGACCAACGACCGTTGTCCTCGCGGCGCGCCGCGACGACCTCTTCGCATCGGGTGAGGGCACCCAGGCGCTGGCGCCTGCTGGCGGCCCGGACGAACGCGGCGAGTCGGTCGCGATGGGTGCCGGCATCCTCGAAGCGCTCCTCCTCGGCGAGTTGGGTCATCCGCTGCTCGAGCCGCTCGACGACCTGGTCGGCCCGGAGCAGCAGGTTGTCGCGCAGGTCGGCGACCGTGGCGGCGTACGCCCGCGGGGTGACGCTGCCGTCGCACGGGGACAGGCATCGCCCCATCTCCGCGAGCGCGCACGGAGATCCGTTCGGGCTCGCCGCCATCCTGCCGCCGCACTGGCGCACGGGGAAGGTCTCGTGCAGGGCGGCGAGACACTCCTCGGCCCGGCGGCGGCTCGAGAACGGGCCGAAGTAGTCGGCGTCGTCGTCGAGGACCTTGCGGACGAGGGAGAGCCGCGGCCAGGGCTCGTTGGTGAGCTTGATCCAATGGACGCGATGGGGCCGTTTGCTCTGCCGGTTGTAGGGCGGCTTGTGCTCAGCGATCAGGCGCAACTCGCGGACCTCGGCCTCGAGGACGGTGGCGCACTCGATGCCGCGCACCGACTCGGCAAGCATCACCATCTCGCCCATCCGGGTGCGGGTCTCCGAAGCCGTGAAGTACGAACGGACTCTCGTGCGCAGATCCCGGGAGGTACCGACGTAGAGGACATGGCCCGCGGAATCCTCGAACAGGTAGACACCGGGGGCGTGGGGGAGCGGCTCGGCGAGGTGCCGCTTGCGGCGGACCTTGCTGCTGACCTTGGAGGTGAAGGTCTGCAACTCCTCCAACGTGTGCACACCGAGATTCCCGAGGCGGGCGAAGAGACCGTGGAGCACATCGACCGTCGCGCGGGCATCGGAGAGCGCGCGATGGTTGGGGGTGGTGGTCGCACCGAAGGTCACGGCCAACGAACTGAGCTTGCAGTTGGGCGCGTCGTCACGGGTGATCACGCGACGCGCCAGCCGGGCGGTGTCGACCACCTCGAAACCGGGCCAGGCGCGACGCTGCTGCTCGCAGAAGAACTTCAAGAAACCCACGTCGAAGGGGGCGTTGTGGGCGACCAGCACGGACCCGCGTGCGAATTCGAGGAAGTCGGGGAGCGCGGACTCGATCGGCGGCGCCGCAGCGACCATCGTGTCGGTGATGCCGGTGAGCACGGCGATGAACGCAGGGATCGCGGCATGCGGATTGACGAGGGTCTGGAACTCCCCGAGGACCTCGCCGCCGCGCACCTTCACCGCGCCGATCTCGGTGATCATCGAGCCACCGGCCGCGGACCCGCCGGTGGTCTCGAGGTCGACCACGCAGAACGTGACGTCGCGCAGCGGGCGACCGAGCTCGTCGAAGCTCATCTGGTCGGCCCAACGCGATCCCAGCGCTCGGCGCACACCGGTCTGCGTGGTCATGTCAGCGACGTTAGGTGCCGGGTCCGACACAGATGCGCCACCACGCGGGTGGTCGGCGCGGAGATTGTGTCGGGGGCGGCCGGCAACCTCGGACCTGCCGACTTCCCCCGGCGACACGAAAGGACCGATTGATGAGCGTTCACATCGACTGCGACACCTGTCTGGTGCGCGGGCTGGCCTGCCATGACTGTGTGGTCTCGGTGCTGCTCGGGCCACCTCCCGAGCTCGAGATCGATGCCGACGAGGAGCGGGCGCTCGCGGTGCTCGCCGACTCCGGACTGGTGCCGCCGTTGCGGATGGTCCGCCCTGTCTCCGGGCCGGAGATCGCCTCGGCGTGACGCACGCCACTGAACGTGACGCACGCCACTGAAGTTGTCCACAGGCAAGCGTGGGGTTCTTTTGCGCGACCGAGACCTCACCGTTATCGTTTGTGCTTCATGGCCGCTGGCCCATCGAGCCGACCGGGCTCGATCAGCGACCGCGTCGAATTCGGAAACGTGCGCATGGGGGTGCATGTCACCGGAGCCGGGGAACCAATCTTGTGGGGTGAATCCGGCGTGCGGAGGCCGATAGGCACCCGTGTGCCGGTAGGGCGTCTTTGGGCCCGAATCCGTCAGCTCACCTGGTAGACGTCGAGACAAAGAGGAGACCGACCGCTCGTGCTCAACGACCGGTTGCGACCAATCGCCCGCAAATCCGTCACCAGCGCTGTCGCCGCGGCTTTCGCCGTGAGTCTGACCGCCACCCTCGTCTCGGCCGGCCCGGCCCATGCGGCGCCGACCACACCGTCCGCCTCGCCTGACATCGACCAGGTACGGGCGAAGGTCAACGACTTGTTCCACCAGGCCGAGATCGCCGACGAGCAGGTCAACAACGCGCGCCTGCACATCAGGACCTCGAAGACGACCCTCGCCGCGTTGCGCTCCGACCTGGACCGGCAGGAGAAGGTTGTCGATGGTCTGCGCTCGCAGGTCGCGAGCAGCCTGGTCGAGCAGTACCAAGGTGCCTCGATCTCCACAGCAGGCCAGGTGGCGCTCTCCAGCGACCCGACGTCCTTCATCGACGGCCTCAACACGATGACTGCCTACAACAGCCAGCGCGGCGAGGTGATGACGCAGTACACCGTCGCCCTGCAGCGCCTCAAGCTTCGCCAGAAGGCCGTCAAGGACGAGGCCGGCGCACTGGCCAAGACCGAGGCGAAGGTCGTGGCGGCGAAGGCCGTGATCGAGAAGAAGGCTGCTGCGGCCCAGCAGGAGCTCGACGGGCTCGAGGCGAAGCAGCGCGCCGAGATCCTGGCCGGCGACTACAGCGGCGGCATCCCCGAGGTCGACGCGACCGGTAAGGCCGCAGTCGCCCTCAAGTACGCCCTGGCGCAGGTCGGCAAGGCATACGTCTGGGGTGCAGCCGGCCCGAACGCCTTCGACTGCTCGGGTCTGATGATGCGTGCGTGGGGAGCGGCCGGGATCGGCCTGCCGCACAGCTCGCGCGCCCAGGCCGGATACGGCACCCCGGTGTCGCAGAGCGAGTTGCGCCCCGGCGATCTGGTGTTCTACTACCACCCGATCAGCCACGTGGGCATGTACATCGGCAGTGGCCTGATCGTCAACGCCGAGAACCCCTCGGTCGGTGTCAAGATCACCGGCCTCAACTCGATGCCGTACGCGGGTGGCGTACATCTCGGTTAGATCAGCACTCGCCGCAGCGCTGACGCTGCTCCTCTGCTCGGGCCTGAGCGGGTGCAGCGGCGACACCAGCATCAAGCCGCCGACCGCTCCGGCGAACACTGCGAACGCCCGCGCTCAGGCCGGGCAGCGTGCGCTCGACGCGCTCGCGAAGGCACTCGATCGCGGCCGTGGTGACGATGACCTCGTTGCACGCGGCTCGGCGGGACTCGTCCCTGCGGTCGCGGCCAACGCCCGCCGCCTGCACGTTCGCGGCGTCGACTTCGACTATGTCGAGACCGACCAGGCCACGCCGAACGCGTCGGTGTTGGCGCGATGGGGTGAGGA